>JAATGX010000228.1 GCA_015688915.1 Desulfuromonadales bacterium | reverse complement strand
CGGGGCTGATGGCGGCTGGGGGCCACCCAACAAACCGGAGTGCCGTGGGTTCACGCCGGAAGAGTTCCAGAGCCTCGATTTTGCCAAAATCGACCTGACGGAATATTTCGATGTGATCCAAAAGGGGATAGATACAAAATTGGACACTGCCCAGCAACAAATTACTACCACACTTCAAAATAGAATGGATCAGATTAAGGCTCCTTGAGTTATGATGAAGACACCACTTATTTCTTAGGAGGGTCTATGTTGAAGAATCGTTTACTGTCGGTGTTGGTCCAACTGCTGCTGATCGTCAGCCTTTCAACCTATTCGTTTGCAGAGGGAACCAATTCCTCTGAAACCATGCACGATGTTGGCGTAGGGATGCAGGTTGGCGGCACTCCCAGCGCCATCAATGGTTCCCCGCTTGGGGCTGCCGTGGTGGGAACGGGTATCCTTGTTGACCTCTTGTCGGGTATTTTGGGGGGCAGAAAGCTCGATATGAGTGACCCGAAGGTCAAAGAAAAATTCGAGGCCACTTGGAGTAGACAGGCCAAATTGGAAATGCTTTTTCAAAACAGGGCGATGCTGAAGCCGACAACCGATACAACCCCGGAACAGATTAAAACGCAGGCCGCATCGTTCTGTGCCGACCTCGACAAACGAGCCGCGATGGGTGGTACGCTGCAAATAAGCCGCAAGAAGATGAAGCTGTTTAAGGTGCCCGACGAATTTCTGCCTGCAGACGATGGCACTGACGTGATCCAGTACAAGCTCGCCAAAAACCCCATGGACAATTGCACCCAGGTGCTGGCTGCCGACAGCGAACGCGCTGTCTGTCGCCTCAAGAAAAGGAGCGATTGCGAGTATATAGGCCCCGATATCGTAGCAATGACCCCGCCACCTCCGACGGAAAAAAAGGCAAGGCAGTTCTACAACATGATTGCGGGGAGGGGAGGAATCAGCGAGGAAAACGTGACCACCCTGAAAAGGTTGCTGGTCGGATCAACAGGGGTGTCCTTCAAGCCTTTCGGTTCATCCGAACCTGATCTTAAAAAGCTGTCGTGCCGGCTTGGCAAAGGCATACAAGCGCCACGGACGCTTACCTTTGCCCGGTTTGTGGAGGAATCGCTGGCCGCTCAATTTATAACCGCCGGCAAGTATTCGGGTGATTCCCCTATATCGCTGTCAGGAACGCTGACGGCGATAGACGTTTCGGCCCCAATGTCAGGTAGCGGGGGGTGGAAGATGTCTCTCGAAGTGGTTGACTCAAATGGCCGGAAGGCGAGCATCAGTAGCGAGTATGGGTTTGATGGTGCGTTTAGTGGGGAAGAGGCATGTGGTAGAGCGCGGGATACCCTTATTCCCGCTGTGGACAAGCTGGTGTCAGACCTCATCAAATCCCCGGATTTCGCCGCAATGCTTTCTGGTGGCCAACCGCAGACGGGACAAAACATCTCTATCAAGGGTAGCCAGGTGGCGGTCCCTTGAGACTCATTCTGCGCCGCATAACCACACTTTTGCTGTTTCTGGCGGCGGGCGGCCCGTGCCATGCCTTTGACCTTGGTATTGTCGGCACAAGACCTACCCCATAGCCGAACGCGACGCCTTGGAAGAAATTCAGGAACGCGCCGGTAAGGTCGACTGGAAAAAACATATGGCGGAAGTCAAGCCAGAGAACTATCGCCCGGACGGGTTGGTGCGCTTGCCCCGCACGGGGAAGCGCATCACCCGTCTGGTGGATATGAGCTACGTGCTCCCCTTCGACATCCCCGATGGCAAAGGGGGTATTCTCTACCCGAAAGGGTACACCTACAATCCCCTTGATTATGTGCAGTACACCAAAACTATCGTCGTCATCAACGGCGATGACCGCGGCCAGGTCGCATGGTTCAAGGCGTCCGGCTATGCGGAGCGCTACGATGTTGCTCTGATGCTGTCCCAAGGGAGCTACGTTACCGTCGGCAAGGAATTGAAACGACCGGTATTTTACGCCGACGAGCGGGTTGTGAAACGGTTCAAGCTACAGGCCGTGCCGTCTGTAGTAAAACAGTCCGGCCGGCTGATGGAGGTTGCGGAGATTTATCCGATTCCTTCGGCAAAAAAAGAGAGGGCGAAACAATGAAGAAGGTGGCCCGCTTGGCGCTCAAACGCTCAGCCGCGGTGCAAGTCGGGACCTTCCCGGTTCAGCGTTCCAGATCAATAACGGTGTTGCTACCGCGTAAACTATTACTCTGTTACGCATGATGCCTTGAATGTTGTACAATGGTATAACTGATAGAAGCCGATTCACGTTGTCGGAGGTAATGTATGAAAGTCGGATATCTGGTAGTGCTGATCCATCTATTCGCGACCACGGCCTTCGCTGGCACTCTGGAAACGGCGACCTTGGCGGCCGGATGTTTTTGGGGAACCGAAGAGTTTTTTCGCAACGTGCCCGGCGTAGTGGATACCCGTGTCGGCTATACGGGCGGCACGACCCGAAACCCGAGTTACGAAGATACGAGTTCCGGCAGGACCGGCCACGCGGAATCCGTGGAGATCAGCTTTGATCCGAAGAAAGTGAGTTACCGCGAGCTGCTGGTGCGGTTCTTCAAGATGCACGATCCGACTACCCTGAACCGCCAGGGAAACGATCGCGGCACCCAGTACAGGTCGGCAATCTTCACCCACTCGGAGGAGCAGAAGAAAATCGCCGAGGCGTTGAAAGCAAAAATCGAGAAATCTGGCGCGTGGCAGAAGCCGCTCACCACCGAGATCACTCCGGCGAAAACCTTCTACCCGGCGGAGGAGTATCACCAGAACTATCTCGTGAAACACCCCAATGGGTATGACAATCATTATCTGCGGGACCTGAAGTTCGAATAGGGGAGGTATATGATGAAAACGAACGTCTCAACTCAAGTGCTGCTGGTGTCGCTCTTGGCCTCGCAGAGCGTGTTCGCCTGGGATGCCATGTCCTTCAAGAAGTCAAACTCCGCGGAGCTGAAGAAGAAGCTCACCACGGAACAGTACAACGTCACGCAACAGGAAGGGACCGAGCCCCCCTTCCGAAACAGGTATTGGAACAACCACGAAGACGGGATTTACGTGGACGTGGTTTCGGGTGAGCCGCTGTTCAGCTCCCGCGACAAGTACGAGTCGGGCACAGGCTGGCCGAGCTTTACCCGACCCCTGGTGAAGGACAACATCATCGAGCACAAGGACAGCACCTTATCCATGGAGCGGACGGAAATCCGCTCCAGGCACGCAAACTCCCATCTCGGGCATGTCTTCAATGACGGCCCGGCTCCGACCGGGCTGCGCTACTGCATGAACTCCGCGGCGCTCCGGTTCGTCCCGGCCGCCGACCTCAGGAAGGAAGGCTATGGCGAATACGCCGGGCTCTTCCAGAAGCCGGGAGCGATGATGATGAAAAAGAAGGAGCGTTGAGGTGGTGCGGCCATGCTGACGTTCGTCCTTGCCTATCTCGGAGGGGTACTGACGATCCTGAGCCCGTGCGTGCTTCCTGTGATCCCCTTTGTCTTTGCACGGTCGGATCAATCGTTCCTCAAATCCGGGCTCCCCACGCTGCTCGGGATGGGGTTGAGCTTCGCGTTCTTTGCGGTGCTCTCCGTGGTCGGCGGAAGCTGGGTCGTACAGGCCAACCAGGCCGGACGGATGCTCGCCCTGGCCCTGTTCCTGATTCTCGGCCTGAGCCTCTTGTTTCCTGGCATTGCCGAGCGTCTGTCGCAGCCGTTCGTCCGCCTGGGAAACGCCCTGCAAAGGAAATCGAATGCGAGAGGCGGGTTCAAGTCGTCGCTTCTGATAGGGGCCTCGGTTGGGCTTCTCTGGGCTCCCTGCGCCGGCCCGATCCTGGGTCTGTTGCTGGCGGGTGCGGCCTTAAATCACTCGGCCCCGCGGACGTTCGGGCTGCTGCTCACGTTCGCTCTGGGAGCCGCGACGTCACTGGCCATTGCCCTGTTCGCGGGCGGAAAGGCGCTGCGCGTCCTCAAAAAGGGACTGGGCGCGGAGGTGTGGATCAAGCGGGCCATCGGCGGGACCGTCCTGCTCGCTGTTGTTGCCATCGCGCTCGGCCTCGACACCAGAATTCTTGCCAAGCTGTCCTACTTGAATACGAACTCGCTCGAGCAGGTTCTCGTGGAGAGCGTTTCCGGGAGTAGCGGAAAGAGCCGAGGAGGTCTTGCCGACGAAGGACCGGTCCCGCCTCTTGACGGGGCGAACCTCTGGTTGAACTCCCCACCGCTGACTATTGATCAGCTTCGCGGAAAAGTCGTGCTGATCGACTTCTGGACCTATTCCTGCATCAACTGTCTCAGAACGCTGCCTCATCTGAAGGCATGGGCCGGGAAGTACCGCGACCAGGGGCTTGTGGTCATCGGCGTTCACACGCCCGAATTCGCCTTCGAGAAAGACGTCGCCAACGTCAAACGAGCGGTGCATGATCTCAAGATCACCTATCCGGTGGTGCTGGATAACGATCACGTCATCTGGTCGGCCTTCGGGAATCAATACTGGCCTGCCCATTACTTTGTCGATGCGAACGGGCGGGTCCGGTTTCACCATTTCGGCGAGGGAAACTACGAGGAATCCGAGCGGGTCATTCAGCAGCTTCTGAGCGAAGCGCACGGCGGCCAGTCGGTCGGCGCCCCGGTTCCCTTGGATGCGAACGCCGCTTCCGCCGTGGGCACGGGGGTCGAAGCTCCGGCCAGCGGCGACGATGTCGCGTCACCGGAAACGTACCTTGGATACGAGCGCCAGGAAGGTTTCGTCTCGATGCCCGGGATTGCGAAGGATCGGGAACAGCGGTACCGCGCACCGGTACGCCTTCAGTTGAACCAATGGAGCTTGTCGGGAGACTGGACGATCGGAGCGGAAAAGGCCGTGCTGGAGTCAGGGGGAGGAACGCTCTCGTTCCGGTTTCGTGCGAGAGACCTGCACCTCGTCATTGGATCACCCCAGGGAAAGGCCATTCGCTATCTTGTCACCATGGACGGCAAGGCCCCTGGTCAAAGCCACGGCAACGATTCGGATGCCAGCGGACAAGGGGCTGTCCGTTCACACCGCCTCTATCAGTTGATCCGCCAGAGCGGAGTTGAAGATCACACTTTCCGGATCGAGTTTCTCGATCCGGGTGCGGAAGTCTTTGCATTCACGTTTGGCTGAGTGAGTCGGGGAATCGTACAGAAGCACTCGGCGTTGAACGTGGTGGCATCGGGGCGCGTCGATCTGGGCCCGCTGGTCACCCATCATTATAAGCTGGACGATATTGTCGCTGCCTACGATCTTTTCGCCAACCAACGGGACGGCGTACTGAAAATTGCGATCAGGCCGGAGTGACTGGCCGTTTGTCAGTCACTCCTTTTCAAATGAGGTGGGGCGACGGGGAGGTCAATCTGCTGGAGTTTTCCGGTGAAGTCCGGGGTCGGGGGACGTAATGCAGTGTAGGGGAGTTCTCTTATTCCACCGTGAAATTGATGAGTTCTTCCAACGATGAAACGATGCCGGCTGCCTCGGAAACAATGCCCCGTGAATAGCTGTTGGTGACGGCTACAACCTGCAAGCCCGCCGCTTTGGCGGAGGTAATACCAGCAGGCGTATCCTCGATGGCAATGGTTCGCGACAGGGAGATTGCCGGCGACCGGTTTCGTGCGCTGAGTTTTTCAAAGGCAAGACGGTAGCATGCCGGATCCGGTTTGCTCTTGGCAACGTCATCCGCTGTCACGATGATATCAAAACAATCGCCGATATGGAGTGTCTCGAGAATGGGAGTGATGTCGGAGCGCAGGGCACCGCTGCTGATGGCCAGAGGAACGCGTTCATGGTGAAGCTTGGTAATCAGGTCAACGACACCCGGGTAGGCGGTAACACCGTCATCACGGATAATGTGTTGGAAACAACGGGCTTTCCGGTCGATCAGGTCGTGCAATTCTGAGGGAGCAACGGTTTTGCCTTTGGCAGTGAATGCTTCGATGAAGGCGTCACGGTCGTCAAACCCCATGTAGATGTCGACATATTCCTGCCATGAAAAACTCAGGCCGAATTGCTTGAGCACCTTCTGGAATGCCTGGTAGTGGAGCGGTTCCGTGTCCACTATCACGCCGTCAAAGTCGAAAATAACGGCATCTGCCCGCAAATCTCCCGGGAAAACTACCATCTGCTCACCAATGCCAGGCCCACCCCACCTTCGTATGCCTGGGGAATAACGGCCACCTTTGATCCCGATGCATGATAGCTGGTGACGACCCGACCGCATAACTCGCCCAGTGCGGCACCAAACACGACGTCACTGGCCCAGTGTTCGTTCTTGTAGAGGCGCGAAAACCCGACAAAGCTTGCCGCCGCATAGTAGGCCGTTTTCAGGACAAGGCTGTCCGATGTTGCCGCAAGGACGGAAGCCAGGGCGAAAGAACTGGCGGTATGCATGGAAGGGAACGAATCATAATTGTTTTTGAATCCAAACGGCTTGAAGTCCCCCTTTGCAGACGTGGCATTCGGCCTGCCGCGACCACTCGCTTCCTTGAGCAGCAAGGTTGAAGCATCCGCAAGAATAAGCGCCTCTCCTATCATCTCACCGGTTTCTTTCCACTTCGGGGAGTCAGCCACTATGCCACCGCCGTATACAAGGGCAGCAAAACCCAGGTGGATATACGGGTCGCCGGCCAGGGAACCCGCATCGGCGGCTTTATTGAAGCCATTCCGCTTGTTGGTTTGGAGTTTTGTCTGGATGTCCCGGTCAAAGGCGTAGGTCAGCCCAACAGCGCCCGCAACACCCAAGGTCAGCAGGATGTTGCCGTTTTCGACTTGGAACGGAGTTCTTGCCAGATCAACGGTTTCGTTGCCCAATCTCTTGAGGCCATTGGTGATTTCACCAGTGAACGAGATTGTCCCCAGTTCCGAGGCGGATACAAATGCCGGAGACATGGTCAGAACAATGATGGTAATCAGGAGTGCCTTGTTCAATACGTACCTCGCTCCCGGTGGATTAGCCTGCTGAGGGGATCTATAATTAAGCCTATGCCGCGTCTTTTCTGAATTTGAAGAGCGACCGCTTGATTTCGCCCAGCAGCCGGATATCCTCGGCAGGAAGTTTTGAAAGATATTCCTGGATAAAGACAATGAAGATGGAGATAAAAAATGCGGTCACCGTTGATAGTATAACTATCAAGGAACGCTTTGGCTTGCTCTTGTACAGCGGAACAACCGCTTCGTCCAGTATCTGGAGCGACGATGAATCCTTGGCCTCATTCAATTTTGCTATTTCATACTGTCTTGAAAGCTGTTCGAAGATAGTTTCCTGTATCTTCAGTTCACGCAGCTTACGCATGTATTCTAGGCCAGGCCCGGCATGTTGCCGGCTGCCGGGATTACGTTACTGTCACCACCAGCGCCGGTCATGGCACCAAGCTGGCTTTTCAACTTGGATATGCCGGCCTTGAGCGACCTTACTTCGTTGCTCTCATCGGTCATGGAGTTGCGCAGTGTCGCCAGTTGCACTTCTTTGGTGACGATGTCAGCCTGGAGTCTGGCAATCCCTTCAATCGCGGCCGCGGCCTGTGAATCAGCCCTGAAGGTCTTGTACCTTTCCTGGAAAGTCTTCATATCGTTTTCAGCGTTTTTCAAGGCCTGTTTGACCACATCCAGGCGCTTTTCCAGAAATATCCGCTCGGTACCCACTTTCGAGAGATTAAGCTGCACGCTGCGCCGGCTCAGTTCGTCCACAAAGGTATTGGCCAGCAACGCCGCTTTCGCGGGATCCCTGCTGTTGGCGGCAATCGATATGATGCCGTCCTTTCCGGCCTGGAACTTGACCCTGCCTTCCAGCGTCCTGCGGGCATCTTCCGGTGTTTTGCTTTTGAATTCCTTCTGCAAGTTGAGCCGCTTTACAACCGCGTCAGCCACGGAACGGCTTTTCAGGATGCCCATATAGAGGTCGGTTGATCCGCCGAGGCCCATACCACCTGCCGCCAACCCGGCCAAGCCGCCGGCCTGGCCGAGAAGCGCCGATAATCCCCCTCCTGATTCCCTCTGGGGAGGCAGGAGCTTTGCGGTAGCAGTGTAGATGTTCTTCAACGCCAACGAGTAACAGACCGACAGGATCACCGCGGCACCGCAAAGCTTTATGATGAGGTCTTTGCGTCTGGCTATAACGTGCAGAAGTTCCAGCAGGTTAATTTCCTGGTCATCGCTGTTTGATTCTGAAATGGGCGTGTTCATGGCTATCCCGTCTATCTGAGGCCGATGAAAATAGTGCCGGCCGACAGAGCTATCTGTGAAATAATTGTTGTTATGTCCTTGATTTCCCGTATCCAAGCGGTCCTGTCGACTTTTTGAGGCAGGACGAGTGTGTCGCCCGGCATCAGGTACGTACTGGAGAAGCTTCCCAGCGTCCAACTGCGCGACTCGCTGTTCCACTTTATACCGAATGAAGACTGCTGTTTGCTGAAGACGGAACCGTCAGCCTTGATGATGTACATATCCGCCTCCTCTCCGTCTCGAGTGGGACGACCGGCTTTGTTGAGTTGGGTTTCAACAGGGGAGTCGGGGGCATAGACGAAGGAGGTCGGGTTGTAGACCTGTCCCATGACGTGCACGACACTGGGGCGCGCCGGGATCTCCAATGTATCTCCCCCTTCCAGATCCAGGTCGTTGCTGCTTTTCCGAAGTTCATCCAGCGAGGAAATTCTGATTACGACACGCCCTTCCGCTTTTGTCTTTTTCAAGATATCGAGCTGTTTGAGCAACCCTTCGAGTGCTGCCCGGGTGGCGTCGGCCTCTTCTTTTGAAGAGGCGACCGAAGAGACGGCTGCCGACTTCTGGTAGATCTCTTTCTCGGTTCTGCTGATAACCTCATCCATGCGCTTCTGCTGCGCTTCTTTTACGGATTTGCGCGTAAACTTCGCTCCCGCCAGGTAAGATTTTTCGGTATAACCTCCGGCACGAGCGATGACCGAGCTGATCTTCTCCCCCCGGGAAATGGCATAGACGCCGGGGTACATCACCTCTCCCTTGAGCGTGACGAATTTATCGGTCGCATCCAGCCAGTCGGTGATACTGCGGACCGATAAGGCGTCGTCCGGATGAAGCGTCAGGTTGTTCTCCGGGTCGCCGCCCAGGGCTTTTTCCAGATTAACGCTGACATGTGATGACGTGGCCTTATCACTGTCCAGGATCACCCGGCTGAGTTCAGCCTGACCCAACAGGGCATTACGCTTGAGGCTTCCTGCGTTTGTTATCAAGTCACGGACTGTCATGCCCTGGTAATAGTCATATGTTCCCGGGTTGACGACCTCTCCGTTGATGGTCACGGTAAGTTTTTCCAACTTGTCGGTACGGGAGAATACCTTGATGGTGTCTTGCTCCTGAAGGGGGACGTTATCCGGTGCACTTCCTTCCAAAGCCTTGCGCAGGTTGAAGGTGAGTACTTCCTTGTGATAGTCGGGGAGGGCCAGTCGCACGATTTCGGCAGACTCGAGATATGATTCCGGAAGCACCATGTCGAATCCCGATATGACATCCAGTACCCGCATCCCTTTTCGGAATTGGTACTCGCCCGGTCGCACCACGTTTCCCTTGAGGCTTACCACCTGCCTGATAGCCTCCTGCACCGGAAATACCTTGATCATGTCCCGATCGTGGATTTCGTTCCCGGCAGAGGAGTTTTCAATCCGCCCCTCCTTGAGCGTGTAGTCTACAGCGACCTTGGAACTGTTCCCCGAGAAACGCTCGACCTGAATCCTGCCCATGAAACCATTGGCGGTAACCCCGCCTGCCATGGCGAGGACTTCCGGAAGCGTAACCTTCTCGGTAATCTCGTATATCGCCGCCCGTCTGACTTCACCTGCCACTGCGACGACCGGTCCGATTACCGGAACAAAGATGGTGTCTCCGTTCTGCAGGCGGATATCGTTGTTCCGGTCCCCTCGCAGGAGGATATCGTACAGGTCGATTTCCCTGGTCGGGGATCCGCTCCTGCTGACCTTTATGGTACGCAATGAACCGTTCTTGGTGGGGCCGCCCGCCGCGGAAAGGGCATTAACGACCGTGGCCAGAGAACTGACCGGATAACTGCCCGGAAACTCGACCTCACCCACCACGAAGACCTGGATGGTGCGCAATTTGCCAAGGGTGACATTGATCTGGTAGTTTTTGTAATATTGACTGATGGCCTTGTTAATTACCGTCTTGACCTGATCGTAGGTCACTCCCCATACCTTGACCGCCCCCACCCTGGGGATGGTGATCTCCCCGTTACGGTCCACAGTCAATTCAAGACGAGAGCTTATTGAACCCCACAGGGTGATGCTCAGCACATCACCTGGCCCGATGCTGTAATCTCCGCCAACCGGAAGGTTATCCGTGGTTCCAACGAGCTGCGCGCTGTTTTTGAAAAAGTCGTATCCGAATTGCCGCAGGTCTCGATTGAACGGCTCGGCCTCGTATTTGTCCAAAAGAGTCAGGTTCTTTTTCGAATAGGACTTCTCAAGCGTGGAACCGCCATGCTCGTCCTCGGGGAGTGGCGTTATTTTTATCTCCCCGGACTTCAGGCTGATTTTTTTGTCTTCATCGTCCTGGGGAAGTATGTTCTTGTCGTTACCCTCTTTGTTTTCGGGGAACAGCTTGAAGGTCGTTGATATCTGGATAAAATAAACCTGATGATTTTTCAGGTCCCTCAACGTATAGGATGTACCCTTCCCGACATTGATGCTTTTGATCAGCTTGCCCGATTCGATACCATACCTGAGGACATATTTTTGGTCGTCAAGATCAATATTGGCGGGAAATCCCAGTACTTGCCAGTTAAGTTTGACGAGGCCGTCCCCCGGCTCCGTCTTTACCAATATCTCAATCTTTTTCTTCGTTTTCTGGTACGTCTTCTTTTCAAGCCGGGTTAGATCTTCTTCTCCCTTATCTTCAAGGTATTTGTTGATGTCGATGGTGAGTTCATCATTCGCAGCATCTTTGTTCTGTTTCAGCGCATTGTTGTCCGTATTACCAATAGTATCTGAAGCGGGCCTGGTTTGCGGCTGAAAAACGTCCTCATCATACGCCGTCACCACGGACGGGAATAGTCCCATGGCACTCAAAATGAGTATATATGGTATAATGATAAGCCGCTTAAGCATGTGACGTCTCCCAAAAATATGTATGAGTCTAAAATTTATGAAATTTAAATCTATAGCATCGCACTACAAATAATAAAAGAAAAAAATGGGCAGGTTTTTATCTGTCTAACGTAGTAACCATCAAGGTAAGAGGCAAAAAATGATCGGTTCGTGACCGGGCTGATTGAACGGGAAACGCTCAAATTTATAGTTGACGATTTGCGATAATGTTCTATTATTAGACACTTTTTGCATACCTTGAAAACACCGGGTTTCGCAGCCAAATACACCACATGAGGAGGCAGTTCATGGCATTACGGGTAGCAATCAACGGTTTCGGCAGAATCGGCAGGATGGTTCTGAGGGCGGCAAGCAGGGACAAGGGCATCGAGTTCGTGGCAATCAACGATCTCACCGATGCCGCTACCTTGGCGCATCTGTTCAAGTACGATTCTGTTCATGGCATATTTCCCGGCAAGGTCGAGCATACCGCTGACAGCCTGATAATCAACGGCAAAGCCATCAAGATCTACGCAACCAGGAACCCGGCCGAACTCCCCTGGAAAAAGGACAAGATCGATGTCGTCCTGGAATCAACCGGCCTGTTCACCTCCAAGGACAAGGCTGAGCTGCACATTCAGGCCGGTGCCAAGAAGGTGGTCATTTCCGCTCCGGCGACCAATGAAGACATCACCATCGTCATGGGCGTCAACGATCAGTTGTACGATGCCAAGAAGCACGTCATTATTTCCAACGCCTCCTGCACCACCAACTGCCTGGCCCCGGTGGCCAAGGTGCTGCACGAGGCATTCGGCATAGAAAAGGGGCTGGTGACCACGGTCCACTCCTACACCAACGACCAGAACATCCTCGATCTGCCCCACAAGGACCTGCGCCGCGCCCGCGCCGCTGCCCTGTCCATTATCCCCACCACCACCGGTGCAGCCAAGGCGGTTTCCCTGGTGCTGCCGGAACTGAAGGGCAAGCTGGACGGCATGGCCATCCGGGTGCCGAC
Organism: Desulfuromonadales bacterium; assembly: GCA_015688915.1. GTDB lineage: Bacteria > Desulfobacterota > Desulfuromonadia > Geobacterales > Pseudopelobacteraceae > JACPFJ01. Next base: position 4,444 of record JAATGX010000228.1, on the reverse strand, counting down.
CCCCAATGTCTCGGTTATCGACCTGGTGGCTACGCTCAAGAAAAAGACCGACGTTGTAAAGGTCAACGCCGCCCTCAAAAAAGCCTCCAGGGGTGCACTCAAGGGGATTCTCGGATTCAGCGAAGAGCCGCTCGTTTCCATCGACTTCAACGGCAATCCTCTTTCGTCCATTGTCGACGCCTCCTGCACCAAGGTGATCGGCGACACTATGGTCAAGGTCATCTCCTGGTACGACAACGAAGCCGGTTTCTCGAACCGGGTCGTTGACCTGTTCAAACTGATCGCTTCCAAAAAATAATGCAGAGGCATCACCGTCAGATAGTGGGGGGGAATTCGTTCCCCCCCTTTTTTTGCCGTAACGCCGGCACATTTTACCAAGGGAGGTTGCCATGCCGATTCGCTACATCGATGAGAGCAAGGATCTTAAGGGTAAAAAGGTCTGTATCCGCGTAGACTTCAATATCCCCCAGGACGACAAGGGGAACATCACCGAGGACACCCGCATCGTCGGGGCGGTACCGACCATCAAATATGCCCTGGATCAGGGGGCAAAGGTGATCCTGGCCTCCCACCTGGGGAGACCCAAAGGTGAGAAGAAATCCAAATATACCATGGCCCCGGCCACCAGGCGGCTGAGCGAACTGCTGGGCAAAAAGGTCAAACAGGCCCCCGATTGCTTCGGACCGGAGGTTGATGCCATGATCGCGTCCATGAAACCGGGCGAGGCGATCATGCTGGAGAATGTCCGTTTCTATCCCGGTGAGGAGAAGAATGATGCCGAGTTTGCGCGCAAGTTGGCCAACGGCTGCGAGGTCTACGTCAATGACGCCTTTGCCGTCTCCCACCGCGCCCATGCCTCGGTGGAAGCCATTACGAAACACATTCCGGTCATCGCCGCCGGGTTCCTGATGCGCAACGAGATGACCTTCTTCGACAAGGCCATGCGCAACCCGGTCCGTCCGCTGGTGGCCATCCTGGGAGGCGCCAAGGTTTCCGGCAAGCTGGAGGTCCTGGAGACGCTGCTGAACAGGGTGGACAAGGTGGTGATCGGTGGCGGCATGGCGTTCACCTTTCTCAAGGCCATGGGGTATTCGGTCGGCAAGTCGCTGGTTGAGGACGAATTGATCCTCACCGCCAAGAAGATCATGGACAAGGCCAAAAAGCGGGGGGTCATGTTCTACCTGCCGGTGGACTGTATTGTGGCCAATGCCTTTGAAGCGACAGCCACCAACTTCATCACCACGGTGCAGGAGATTCCCGAGGGATGGATGGCGCTCGATATCGGTCCGGCCTCGGCGACGCTCTTTGCAGAGACCCTGCGGGACGCCAAGACCGTCATCTGGAACGGCCCCATGGGGGTCTTCGAGATGGACGCCTTTGCCCGCGGTACCTTTGCCGTGGCCGAGGCCGTGGGGAGCGCCTTTGCCACCACCATCATCGGCGGCGGCGATACGGATTCCGCCGTGCGCAAGGCCGGTGTGGACACCAAGGTCAGCTATATCTCGACCGGTGGCGGCGCTTTCCTGGAGCTTCTGGAAGGGAAAATCCTGCCCGGCGTAAAAGCCCTTGAGATCAAAACCAGAAAATAGGGGGAATCATGCGCACACCACTTATTGCCGGAAACTGGAAACTGTTCAAGACCATTGGGGAAGCCACCGCGCTGGTCAATGATCTCAAACCGCTGGTTGCGTCAACATCCGGGGTCGAGATCGTCGTTGCGCCGGTATTCACGGCGCTCAGTCGCGTATCGGAGGCCATGGCCGGTTCGAACATCCACCTTGCCGCACAGAACTGCTATTGGGAAGAGGAGGGGGCCTTTACCGGCGAGGTCGCGCCGAAACTGCTGAAGGATGCCGGGTGCAGCCACGTCATCATCGGCCATTCCGAACGGCGCCAGTATTTCGGCGAGACGGACGGGACCGTGAACAAAAAGGCCAAGGCCGCCATTGCAGCCGGGTTGACCGCCATCGTCTGTGTTGGGGAGACGCTTGCCGAACGTGAGGCCGACAAGACCTTCGCGGTCATCGAGACCCAGGTCACAGGAGGGCTGGAGGGGTTTTCCGTCGAATCCCTCACGCATGCGGTCATCGCCTATGAACCGGTCTGGGCCATTGGCACCGGCAAGACGGCCAGTGACGCCCAGGCCCAGGAGGTTCACGCCGTTATCCGCGGTCTGGTGGCGAAGCTGTTCGGTCAGGCCGCCGCCGATGGAATCCGGATCCTTTATGGCGGCAGCGTCAAGCCGGATAATGTCAAAGGCCTGATGGCCCAGACAGATATCGACGGCGCCCTGGTGGGAGGCGCCAGCCTCAAGGCCGACTCTTTTGCCGCCATTGTGAATTTTGCCGCCTGAAATGGGTATTGATCCGGGCCTTGCGGCAGTCATATCTGGTGAGGCGAGAATAAATACTTTACAAAATTACGGATTCCGTGCTACAAGATTCATTCTTTCAGACCAGCCAGGGGATATGGAATGACGATTCTTCTTACAATACTGCATGTGGTGGTAAGCCTCTTTCTGATCGCCGTGGTCCTGCTTCAGTCCGGCAAAGGCGCAGAAATGGGGGCATCCTTCGGCAGCAGCGGCAGCCAGTCGGTCTTTGGCGCCGGTGGCGGAACCTCCTTCCTCAGCAAGATGACCACCGGTGCGGCGGTTATCTTCATGTTGACGTCGCTGACCCTGGCCTATATCTCCGGTCTGCCGTCATCTTCGTCAATCATGTCCGGTAAAGGCAAACCCGCTGCCGCGGCCAAGGCTCCGGCCCAACCGCCTGCCGCGCCTGCGCAAGGCCATCCGGCACCTGCGCCAGGTGCCCCGGCCCAACCCAAGTAGAGCATTTGTACTTGATCGTCCGAAAAGGTTATGGTATAGAAGTGACCCCAATTTGTATCGATACGGTTTATGCGGTGGTGGCGGAATTGGTAGACGCACCAGCTTGAGGGGCTGGCGGGGGCAACTCCGTGATGGTTCGAGTCCATTCCACCGCACCAAACAAGAAAGGCCGGGTGTATTTCCCGGCCTTTCTTTCTTCCAACGACAGTGTTTTTCCGTATTCACAATCGTCGTTACCATCCCTGCGGCATATCATTTTCTACCTCGATCATTGCAGGGCACTATTATGCCGGGCAGAACTATGGTATAACCGTGCCATGCCTTCAGCGATCCTCACCCAAACACTCACCAAGCAGTACGGCTCACTCACGGCGTTGAGCGACTTCGGCCTTGAGGTCGAACAGGGTTCGATCTTTGGTCTGCTGGGCCCCAACGGCGCCGGCAAGACCACGCTCATCCGTATCCTGACCACCCTCATGCGTCAGACCTCGGGCGAGGCCTTTGTGGAGGGATTTGACACCCGTACGCAGGGTCGGGAGATCCGTCGCCTGATCGGGGTGGTGCCCCAGGAGAACAGCCTGGACCGCTACCTGACGGCCAGGGAAAACCTGGAGTTGCATGCCCGGTTGCACGGTATGGAGGCCAGGCACTACCGCGCGCGGATCGACGAATTGCTGGAACTGATGGGCCTGGCAGGCAGGCAGAAGGACTTTCCCGACACCTTTTCCGGCGGCATGCAGCGCCGGCTGGTGGTGACCAGGGCGCTCCTGCCCTCTCCCCGGGTGCTCTTTCTGGACGAGCCGACCACCGGGCTCGATCCCCAGTCGCGCCGGGCGGTGTGGGACTATGTCCGTTCCATCGCCGGCAGCATGACCATCTTCCTGACCACCCACTACCTGGAGGAGGCGGAACAGCTCTGCGACCGGATCGCCATCATGGACCACGGCCGCCTGGTTGCCCTGGGGAGCACGCAGGAGTTGAAGGACCGCCTGACCGGCGGCACGGCCTACCAGATCGAGTTTGAACAGGGAGCGGAGGGGTATGCCGAACTTCTCAAGGGGATGGCCTGCGTGCGCGGGGTTGAGGTGACGGATCGGACCGTGTGCGTGGAGTTGGAGCAGTGGGAGTGTCTTTCCGAGGTGCTTGCCGCCCTGAACGGCGCCCCGGTGCGGCGTATTTCTTTGCGGGAACGGACCCTGGAGGACGTGTTCATCAGTCTGACCGGAACGGGGGTGCGGGAATGACGCTGCGCGGCTCTCTGGCCATCTGGCGGCGCGACATGCTGGTGCTGCGCCGTAACCTCCCCTCCGAACTGGTGGCTGTGGTGGCCTATCCCCTGACCATCTATCTGGCCTTCGGCATCGGCATGAAGGGATATATCGGCCTGGTGGAGGGGGTGCCCTACGGGCTGTTTATCGCGCCGGGCCTGATCACCATGACCGCCGTGAACGCCGCTTACAGCGAGGGTGTCTGGAGCCTCTGGTTTCATCGGCGGGGGCAGTTTTCCATCGACTCCTACCCGGTCACCCCCCTATCCGTTTCAGAGATTGTGATAGGGGAAATCCTGTCCGGCCTTTCCCCCCGCCTGGTTAAGGGGTTTGGGGTGGGGCG
>JAATGX010000246.1 GCA_015688915.1 Desulfuromonadales bacterium | reverse complement strand
GCCACCGTCCATGGTGAGCCGTTCGTTGCTGTTCTCCATCCTGGCGTTTGCCGGCAGGCCGAGACGTGTCTTCAGGGCCGCCAGGGCCAAACGTTCGCCTTTTTGTGCCTCTTCCAGGTATTTCGCAACCTCGCCGGAAAAGGCATCCAGCTTGTAGAGGTCCATCTCGTCCACGCTCACCGAGCCCTCGTTCAAGAGTTTCTGGGCGGTGACACGCGCTTTGGACAGATCTTCCTGCACCTCCAGGATCAACGCTTTCAACTCCCGGGCCAGCAGCAGGCCGAAGTAGTATTCCTTGACTTTTAGGGCTATCTCATGGGCCCGCTGCTCCTTGCGGGAGCGGTCCACCTCGATCCCGTGGGTGGCGGCCTTCATGTTCTCCGATATCTTGCCGAAGGTGTAGAGCGGCTGGATGATCGTGGCGTCGGCGCTGGTGAACCAGGTGAGGGTGTTCAGCCTGATCTTGGTTCTGTCGGTGAGCACCTGGGGAGAAACATCCTGGGCGTGGGCTTCGGGTGCCGGGCCGAATAACGCCGTCACCTCCAACTGGGGAAAACGGTGGGACTTGGCTTCGTCCAGCTTGCTGGTGGTCAGGTCGATGTCGGCCTGGGCCTCGCCCAGTTCCGGAGCGGCCTTCAACGCAATGCGAACGCAGTCGTCCAGGCTCAGGATCGCGGCGTTTTTCGGGGTGTTCTCCGAAGCATGGCCGGAGGAAAGTGGTACCAGGAATGCCGTGACGAGCACGGTGACGAGAAGTGAGGTTTTCATGGCACGCTCCCGCTGTTAGACCTTTCCGTGGATGAATTTGCTGACCAACTCCTCGATATCGATGGCCGATTCCGTTTCCCTGATGGTGTCGTTATTTTTGAGGTAGCGACTGGAACCGCCCGGTTTGAACATGATGAATTTGTCGCCGATGATGCCGCTGGTGCGAACCGAGGCGATCACGTCGTCGGGAACATTGACGCCGGTTCTGATCTTCAGGCCGACCAGTGCCTGGTCGGAGCTTTTGGGGTCGAGGGCGATGCGCTCCACCTTGCCGACCTCCACGCCGGCTATCTCGACGCGCGCCCCCGGTTTCAGGCCCGAAACCGAATCGAAACGGGCCGATACGGCGTAGTAGTCTCCCCCGATCAGTTCCATCTTGCCGAGCTTGATGGAGACATATCCCAGGCAGAGAATGCCGATGAGCATGAAACTGCCGACCACCATTTCCAATTTTGCCGAATTCATATAAGCATACCTCAAAAAAAGCTAAACGAGTTGTATCGGGCCATCCAGGCTTCCGGTGATGAACTGTTTTGCTGTCGGGTCGGTGGAACCGCGGATTTCATCCGACGTCCCGATCTGGAGTATCTTCCCTCGGAACAGCATGGCCACGTTCTGGGCGATATCGAAAATCTCGGGTATCTCGTGGGAAACGATCACCGCAGTGAAACCGAATTGCGCATGGGTATCCTTGATGAGTTGATGGATGGCCCGCTTGATGATCGGATCGAGTCCGGTGGTCGGTTCGTCGAACAGGATGATCTTGGGGTTGAGCAGCAGCGCCCGCGCCAAGCCGACCCGTTTCTTCATGCCGCCGGAAAGTTCGTCCGGATATTTGCCGTTGACGTTTTTCAGCCCCACGTGCTCCAGGGCCGAACGAACCCGTTGCTCGATCTCGTCACTTGAAAGTCTGGTCTTTTCCCGGAGCGGGAAGGCCACGTTTTCAAAAACGCTCATGGAGTCCAGCAGCGCCGCGTTTTGGAACAACATGCCGAACTTCTCGCGGATGCGATTCAATTGCGACCGGCGGATGTTGAGGATGCTTTCGCCGTCCACCTCGATCCGGCCGCTGTCCGGTTTCATCAGGCCGATCATGTGCTTGAGCAGCACGCTCTTCCCCTCGCCGCTGGGGCCGATGATGGCGGTGATCTGCCCGGTGGGGATTTCCAGACTCAGGTCATTGAGCACCTGCTGGGAATCGAATGATTTATGGACGTTGCTCAGGCGGATCATTACAGGAGCACCGAGGTCAGAAAGTAATCCCACACCAGGATCAGCACCGAGGTCAACACCACGGACTCGGTCGTGGCCCGGGAGACCCCTTCGGCGCCATGGCCGGCGAAATACCCCTTGTAGCAGCCGATCCATGCGATGATCACGCCAAAGGAGAAGGATTTGACGAAACCGGAATACACATCCCGCCAGACCACCGATTGTTCCATCTCGTAGAAATAGGCGCCCGGATTGACCCCCAGCAGCTTGACCCCCACCAGCCAGCCGCCATAGATGCCGACCACGTCAAAGATGGCGCACAGGAGCGGCAAGGCCAGCATGGCGGCGATGATCTTGGGGGTGATCAGGTACTTGAAGGGGTCCAGCGCCATGGTTTCCAGGGCGTCGATCTGCTCGCTGATGCGCATGATACCGATCTCTGCCGTGATGGCGCTGCCGGCGCGGCCGGTCACCATCAATGCCGCCAGCACCGGTCCCAGTTCCCGGACGAGCGACAGGGCGACCGCTGTGCCCAGCATCCCTTCCGAGCCGAACTTGGCCAGGGTGTAGTAGCCTTGCAACCCCAGGACCATGCCGGTGAAGGCGGCGGTCAGACAGATGACGAACAGCGATTTGGAACCGATGAACCTGATCTGTTTGAGGATGTACAGAGGACTGCCCGGCCGGCGGACGATCATGTAGCATGAGTACAGGAGAAAGCCGCCCATTCTCCCCAGTGAGCGCACACAGTCGAGCACGGAATGGCCTATGAATTGTATCGCTGCTGACACTGGCCTACCTCAAAAATGAACGAATTCTATATAAACGTCTTATGTGAGAATGTAAAGAAAAGAAATCCTATCAGGAATCGCTTTCCCATCGCACCATCTAACCGTGCGAATTGCGGAAACGGGGCGTCAGATCCCGCCACCACCGAGCACTTTGTACAGGGTCGCCAGATTGGTCAGCCGGGACAGGCGGACATTGATCAGACCCTGCTGGGCGCTGTAGGTGGAGCGCTGGGAGTCCAGCACGACCAGGTAGCTGTCCACCCCTTTGTCATAACGGGCCTCCGACAGACGGTAACTGTCGGCGGTCGCCTCGGTCAACGACTGTTGCGCCGCCACCTGGTCCCCCAAGGTGCCCTGGCCGGCCAGGGCGTCGGCCACTTCCCGGAAGGCGGTCTGGATCGCTTTCTCGTACTGGGCCACGGCGATATCCCGCTCCGCCTTGGCAAGGTCCAGGTTAGCCAGGTTGCTGCCGGCATCGAATAGCGGCACGCTGATCTGGGGAACAAAGCTCCAGACCGCCGAGCCGGGCTGGAACAGATCGCTCAACTTGGCGCTGGCGGTACCGACGCTCGAACTCAGGCTGATGCGGGGGAAAAATGCAGCCCGGGCCGCGCCGATGTTGGCGTTGGCCCCCTTCAGGGCGTGTTCGGCCTGGAGGATGTCAGGCCGCCGCAGCAACACGTCGGAAGGGAGGCCAGGAGTGATTTCTTTCACCACGGTCATCGACAGTGTGGCCGGCAGCAGTTCCGGCGGCACCTGGCCCCCTACCAGGAGGTTCAGCGTATTTTCCGACTGGGCCAGTTGGGAGGTGTAAAAGGCGATATCCACCCGGGCGCTGTCCACCCGGGTCTGGGCTTGGCGCAGGTCGAGCTGTGACGAGGCTCCGGCCTCGAAACGGTGCCGGATCAGGGTGTAGGAGGACTGCTGGCTTTCCAGCGTATCCTTGGCCAGTTGCAGCAGTTCACGGTTGGCGGCCAGGGTCAGCCAACTGTTGGCCACCTCGGCCACCAAACTGATCTGGACCGCGGTCCGGGCCTCTTCGGTGGCAAGAAACTCTTCCAGGGCTTGATCCTTCAGACTGCGCACCCGCCCGAAGAGGTCAAGCTCATAGGCGCTCACCCCCAGGCCGACGTTGTACTGGCGCGTAGTGGTGGCTTGGCCGGTGGTGGAGAGGTCGGCAGGCACACGCTGTATGTTGCCTGCCGCGCTGGCGTCGATCTGCGGAAACAGTTCGGCCCGCTGAATCTGGTACATGGCCCTGGTCTTGTCTATGGTAAGGGCCGCCACCCGCAGGTCGCGGTTGTTGGTCAGCGCCAGCTCGATCACTTTTTGCAACTGCGGGGCAACGAAGAATTCCCGCCAGGAGGTATCAGCGGCCAGGGGGGAGCCCGGTGTAGCCGCGTCGCCCTTGTAGGCGGCGCCGGTCGGCCAGACGGCCGGCACCGGCGCGTCGGGCCGGGAGTATTTCGGGGCCATGGTGCAGCCCTCCAGGCAGAACAGCGTGCCCAGCGGGAGGCAGAGGGCTGCCGTCATCCGTTGTATATGGTTCATGTCAGTGTACCTCCTGAGTGGCGACGGTGGCGGTAGCGGGATGTTTCTCATCATTCTTCTTTGCAAAGAATCGTGAGACCAAGACAAAGAAGAACGGGATGAAGATCAGGTCGATGAATGTGGACGAGAGCAGCCCGCCGGTGACGGCGGTACCGATGGCGTTCTGGGCCCCGGCACCCGCCCCCTTGGTGAGTGCCAGCGGCAGGGTGCCGAAGAAGAAGGCCAGCGACGTCATGAGCACCGGCCGCAGCCGGATCTTTATCGCTGCCAGGGTGGCGTCAACCAGGCCGAGCCCTTGATGCATCTGATCCTTGATGAACTGGATGATCAGGATGGCGTTCTTCGTGGAAAGCCCCACAGTGGTGAGGAGACCGATCTGGAGGTAGACGTCGTTAGGCAGCATCCGCAGCTTGATCGCCGTGACCGCCCCCACCAGCCCCAGCGGCAGCATCAGCAGGTTGACAAAGGGGATGGTCCAGCTTTCATACAGCGCCGCCACGCTGAGAAAGACCACCAAAAGCGAAATCGCATACAGCGCCGGCGCCTGGGCCCCCGCCTTCTTCTCCTCGTAGGAGAGGCCGGTCCACTCGTAGCCGATCCCTACCGGCAATTGAGCCGCTATCTTCTCCATTTCGGCCATGGCTTCGCCGGTGCTCACCCCTGGTGCGGCGTTCCCCATGATCTCCACGGACGGGATGCCATTGTACCGCTCAAGGCGCGGCGACCCGTACTCCCATTTCGCCCGCGAAAAGGCCGAGAAGGGGACCATGTCGCCGACCTTGTTCCGCACATACCAGGAATTGATATCCTCCGGCAGCATACGGTATCTGGCGTCGGATTGGAGGTAGACCCGCTTGACCCGCCCGTTCTCGATGAAGTCGTTCACGTAGGAACTGCCCCAGGCGGTAGAGAGTACGTTGTTGATGTCGGCCAGCGAGACCCCCAGGGCTTCTGCCCGCACATCGTCGGTATTCAGCTTGAACTGGGGGGAGTCGTCCTGGCCGTTGGGCCGCACCGCCATCAGCTTCGGATTCTGCGCGGCCTGGCCCAGGAGCTGGTTGCGCGCCTCCATCAGCTTGGCGTGACCGAGCCCGCCACGGTCCTGCAATTCGAAGTCGAAGCCGTTGGCCTGTCCCAGCTCCACTACCGCGGGCGGCGAAAAGGCGAACGCCAAGCTGTCCTTGTAGGTGGAAAAGGCCTTCATGGCCCGTGCCGCAACAGCCGGCGCCTTCAAATCAGGGGACTGGCGGACTTTCCAATCCTTGAGCTTCACAAAGGCGAGCCCCATGTTCTGACCGCGGCCGGCCCAACTGTAGCCAGCCACTGTGATCACCGAGTCCACCGTTTTCTGCTCTTGCTCCTGGAAATACCGCTCCACCTGCCGAATGACGACCATGGTCCGTTCCATGGTCGCCCCGGCCGGCAACTGGACCTGGCACATGATGAACCCCTGGTCCTCGTCGGGCAGGAAGGCGGTGGGCAGGCGCAGGAAAATGAACGCCATGCATGCCACGATGGCGCCATAGGTGATCAGATACCGCACCGGTTTGCCGAAGGAGCGGCCCACGATGCCCTCATACTTGTCCCGGCAGAAGTCGAACGCCCGGTTGAAATAACGGAAGAACCCGGCGAACCAGCCGGACTCCCCGGAATGGTGCCCTTTCTCCACCGGTTTCAGGAGGGTGGCGCACAGGGCCGGGGTCAGGGTCATGGCCACTATTACCGAGAGGATCATGGCGGAGACGATGGTAATGGAGAACTGGCGGTAAATGACGCCCGTGGAGCCGCCGAAAAAGGCCATGGGTGCGAAGACCGCCGACAGGACCGTAACGATCCCCCACAGGGCGCTGGTGATCTGCCCCATGGACTTGATGGTGGCGTCATGGGGCGATAGCCCCTCCTCGGTCATGATGCGCTCCACGTTCTCCACCACGACGATGGCGTCATCCACCAGTAGTCCGATGACGATGACCAGTGCGAACATGGTGAGGGTGTTGATGGAGAAACCGCAGGCCGACAGGACCCCGAAGGTGCCCAGCAACACCACCGGCACCGCGATGGTGGGGATCAGAGTCGCCCGGATGTTCTGCAGGAAGAGGAACATGATGATGAAAACCAGGACGATCGCCTCGAACAGGGTATGGACCACCTCTTCAATGGATATCTTGACAAAGGGGGTGGTGTCATAGGGGTAGACCACCTTCACGCCCGGGGGGAAGTACTTGGACAGTTCCTCCATCTTCGTCTTGATCCGGTCGGCGGTTTCCAGGGCGTTGGCGCCGGAGGCCAGCCTGAGGGCCATGGCCCCGACCGGTTTCCCCTTGTAGAACGACAGGAGGTCGTAATTCTCGGTGCCGATCTTGCATTCACCCACATCACTGAGTTTCACCGTGGAACCGTCGCTGTTGGTGCGCAGGACGATGACCCCGAACTGCTCAGGGGTCTGGAGCAGGGTCCGCGAGGTGATGGTGGCGTTCAACTGCTGCCCCTGCACGGCAGGATTACCGCCGAACTGGCCGGCCGACACCTGGACGTTTTGGGCCTGCAGCGCAGCGGTCACGTCATTGGTGGTCAAATGGTAGTTGTTCAGCTTGGTCGGGTTGAGCCAGATACGCATGGCGTTCTGGGACCCGAACATCAGCAGTTCGCCCACCCCTTCGAGCCGGCTGACGATGTCCTGGACATTGGACACCATATAGTCGGTCAGGGCGTTGCGGTCCATGGCGCCGTCCTCGGATACGAGCCCGACGATCAGCAGGAAGTTCTTGGTGGACTTGACCACCGATATCCCCTGCTGCTGCACGATCTGGGGCAGGCGCGGCACCGCCAGTTGCAGCTTGTTCTGCACCTGCACCTGGGCGATGTTGGGATCGGTGCCGGCCTTGAAGGTCAGGTTGATGGCAACTGCCCCGGCCGAGTCGCTGGTGGATGCCATGTAGATCAGGTTGTCGATGCCGTTCAACTGCTGCTCCACGAGCTGGGTGACCGTATCCTGCACGGTCTGAGCCGATGCCCCGGGGTAGGTAGCGTTGATGGTGATCTGGGGCGGCGCAATAGGCGGATACTGGGAGACCGGCAATGTCTTGATCGCCAGCAGGCCCACCAACATGATCATTATGGCGATCACCCAGGCGAAGATCGGGCGGTTTATGAAAAAACGAGGCATGAAAGGGTCTCCTTTATTTTTTGGCTGCCGCAGGTTGAGGAGTCCCGGCGGAAGGCGCCGCCGGGGTGCTGCCGAAAGGAACCGCCTTGACCGTCGTCCCCGGACGCCCCTTCTGCAGCCCCTCCAGAATGACCCGATCCCCCGCCTTCAGCCCGTCGCTCACCAGCCAGGCGTCGCCAACGGTACGGACGACAGTGATGGGGCGTTGCTCGACCTTCTCCCCGTCACCCACCACCATGCCCACGGCATCCCCCTTCGGGGTGCGGGCCACGCCGCGCTGCGGGACAAGGATGGCGTGCTCGTTTATGCCATCCTCCACAACGGCGCGTACAAACATGCCGGGAAGCAGCGTTTGTCCGGGATTGGGGAATATGGCCCGCAGGGTGACGGAGCCGGTGCCTTGATCGACCGTAACTTCCGAGAACTTGAGCGCTCCGGTTTGCGGGTAGAGAGAACCATCCTCCAGGAGCAGCTTGACCTGCGCCGATCCGCTTTTCTTCATCACTCCGCTGGTGAGACTCTGTCTCAGCCGGAGCAGTTCGGCGGTGGACTGGGTGACATCCACGTAGATGGGGTCAAGCTGCTGGATGGTTGCCAGGGCCGTCGACTGGCTGGCGGTGACCAGGGCGCCGTCGGTGACGGACGAACGTCCGATGCGCCCCGATATGGGAGCGGTCACCTTGGTGTAGGCCAGGTTGATCCGGGCGGTATCGACCGCCGCCTTGGCGGCCGCCACATCGGCTTCGGCCTGCATGAGGCCGGCCTGGGCGTCGTCGTTGTCCTGCTGGCTGACCGCCTTGATCTTCACCAGTTCGCGATAACGCTCCGCCTTGAGCCGCACGGTGTGCAGGGTGGCGTCGGCCCTGGCCTGGGTGGCCCTG
>JAATGX010000133.1 GCA_015688915.1 Desulfuromonadales bacterium | reverse complement strand
TTCGCCACCATCCTGGCGGTCGTTTCCGGGCTGGTCCTGGCTGCCTCGGCCGCCATTGCCCATGACATCTACGTCAACGTGATCAAGGATGGCCATGCCGACCAGCACGAGCAGGTCATGGCCGCTCGCATTACCTCCCTCTGCGTCGGTGCCTGCGGCATCGTCATCGGGATCATGGCGGAAAAGGCAAATGTCGCCCACCTGGTAGGCCTGGCCTTTGCTGTGGCCTCTTCCGGCAACCTGCCGGTCGTCATCCTGTCGCTGTTCTGGAGGAAGTTCAACACCGGCGGCGTCATCGCCGGCCTGGTGGTCGGCACTATCGCCTCCATCGGCCTGGTCATGATCTCCCCCAACATGACCTATCCCAAGGTGGTGGCCGCCGGTGCCCAGAAGGTCATCACGGCCATGGAGAAGAAGCAGGCCGCTCTGCCTCCTGGCGCCGCGCTTGAAGAGAAGGACGCCAAGGCCCTTGCCAAGGCCAGGGTGGACTATGAGAAGAACAAGGACGGCACGTCCATCATGGGTCTCGACAAGCCGATCCTGACCCTGAAGAACCCGGGCATCATCTCCATCCCGCTCGGCTTCATCGCCGCCATCCTGGGTGCGTTGCTGTTCCCCAGCAAGCGGTCCGAGGAGATGTTCGACGAGATCTATGTCCGCCAGAATACCGGTATCGGTATGGCAAAGGCGGTCGATCACTGATACGGGATGATACCATCAAAATGCTTTGTGATTGGGGGAGGGCAACCTCCCCCTTTTTCTATTTTCCACGGGGAAATCGTGTTGAAAGAATGAATCATGAGACCAGCCCAGATACCCTTCGGACACATTTGAGCCGTTGAATGACGTTCAGCCCCACACACACCAACAAAGAAGAAAAATGTGACAGGCTTCTCGCCTTTTTTGTTCCTTGACGCGGACGTAAAAATGGCTGAATGTATATCTGCCCGTTTCACACCGTGCTTCGTAACAAGCTCACCTGACATGTCTCCAGATAGGGGGCGCACCATGTATGACGAGATGACCAGAGAAGAGCTGATCCACGAACTGGAGCGGCACAAAAACAAACTGGGGACCTGTGCGTTGAACAACCCCACGCTGTGTCTTTGCATCTACGATGCCATACAAACCGGGGTCATCGTTCATGATTCCAATGCCGCCATCCTGTTCAGCAATACCAAGGCGCAGGAAATTCTCGGCCGTGATCTGCCCATCCGCGGCAAGGGCCTGGCGGCCCCTGAATGGATCTTTTTCGATGAGTCGGGCATCAGGATCGAACCTGACGATTATCCGGTCAACAGGGCAATTTCCGGACAAAGGCCGATCAATGACATGGTCATCAACTACCGCCGGCCCCAATCGGACGAACCGTGCTGGTTACGGGTCAATGCCATCCCCCTGATCAACGGCGAACACCTGGAACAGGTGGTCGTTTCCTTTGTGGATATCACCGCCGAAATCACGGCAACCATCAGGTTGAGGGAAAGCGAGGAGAGCTTCCGCGCCATATTCGAGAATGCCGTGATGGGGATAATCATAGTGCACCGGGGCGGCCAGATCGTCACCGCCAACGCGACCATTGAGAACATGCTGGGGTATACGGTGGAAGAGCTCAAGTCCCTTCACCTCTGGGACATCTCTTTTCCGGAGGATTATGAACTCGACCGGGAGTTGCTCCTCGATATCATTGAGGGAAGACGGCAATACTACCAGGTCGAAAAGCGTTATGTCAGCCAGAGCGGAGTCCTGATCTGGGGAATGCTGACCGCGTCGACCGTACGGGATGAAACCGGCGCACCCCGTTTTATCGTCAATATGATCGAGGATATCTCGGCAAGCAAATTCGCCGAACAGCAATTGCACTACCTGAATACCCACGATTCCATGACCGGCCTGCGCAATCGCGCCTGGTTCGACGAGGAACTCAATCGCCTGCATTATGGAGGGACGTTCCCCGCAAGCATCATAACCATCGACCTGGATGGCCTGAAACAGACCAATGACTCCCGGGGACACAAGGTCGGCGATGCCCTGATCATCGGTGTGGCGACTATCCTGCGGGAAGCGTTCCACGACCAGGATAGAGCGGCGCGAATCGGTGGGGATGAATTCGCCGTGCTGCTTCCCGCGACGGATGAGGCGGCGGTTTCGGCCATGCAGGAACGGATTCGGGAATGCCAGGACAGGTTCAACGAAACAAGGCACGAACTTCACGTATATTTTTCAATCGGGACAGCCACGGCACATTCCAGTGCACAGTTTGCGGGCTTGCCCAAGGAGGCTGACAAGCGGATGTATGCCGAGAAGGCCCTGCATAAACGTTTGCGCGAAAAGTGACGTCACACGGTTTGAGCCGCAGTTTTACCGCACTACCAATGCTCCATCCTCCACGTCAACACGGAGCGTCCCCCCCTCGGGCACGGTCCCGGCTATGATGGCCCGCGCCACGCGGGTCTCCAGTTCGCGCTGCAGGTAACGCTTGAGCGGCCGGGCACCGTAGATCGGGTCGTAGCCTGCCCGGGCGATAAAATGCATCGCTTCC
>JAATGX010000260.1 GCA_015688915.1 Desulfuromonadales bacterium | reverse complement strand
CGCCTGTCGAGTGGCGATTCCGTATCGGGCTGCAGAATCGGCCGCACGTACACCTTGCAGGTGATCGGGCCTTCATGTGCATCCAGCTCACCATGACAGATAAGCGACAGCATGGCGGTGCCGTGATTCATCTCCCGCGGCTGGTAATCTGCGGCGTAATCGTCCGGGTCGTCGATGATGATAAAACCATCAAGCAGAGTATGCCGGGAAAACGGGAGTCCATCCAGAACAGCCACTATCGGAGCAGCATCGGGTGCTGTAGCGAGTGGTATCTCCTCCGCCGTGCCGTCCGCGAATGATTCCACCGCGCACTGGGGAGAGGGGCGAAAGAAAAGGATGCCCCCGTCTTGAAACAGGGCGCTGTAATCTTCTCCCAGTACCCGTGCGATATTTGTGACAGGGAGTTCAACCTTGATGGCGTGAAAGTGAATCTCTTTCAGATCACACACGGCAATAACCCTGCCCCCTTCACGCGCCACCAATTCTTCCACATGTTGTTGTCGTTGCCGCCTGCCGGGATCGTTCTCTTCATATGAAAACTCAATTTCAAAGGAGATCAATGAAGAAGTGCCCCTTTTGCACTCTACCTCCTCACGCCAATAATCCAGAATTCCGGTGTCTGTTACCCTGTCCTTGACATTCCAAAAGCGAATCGCGCGAAGGTGGGCGAATATCTCGCCCCAAGCTCCGGCGCCATGCCTAAGCCGCCCTCCCTGCTCCCAGGCATCGAACAGACTCTTTATCTCCCGCAATGCCTGGCGATTGCTGAGGCCCAGGTACATCCTACCCGCCAGAGGGGCGCCCCGTTTATCATCAATGGCCCATAGGAACTCGTCAGCATATTCCTGGTACTCTTGCGGAATTGCCGCTCGAATTGCATCTGCGGTGACGTCTTCTTGCAGTATGCCATGCTCATCGATGACACCGCTTGCCGTAAGGGCGACGACGATCTCGCGAGAATCCCTGGCGCTTAACGAAGAAACCCGATCCTTGAAGAGACGCGGACCAATATGGGGGCGCTCAAAGAATCGGGCATCGGCCTCGATTTCATCTTGATCTATTTCAGCAAGCCAGTTCAGACCGGGAACCGCTTCTACCGCCGTACGGAAATTTTCAGGTCGTCCGGCTGTTTCCAGGACCAGTATGTTTTCCGTACTCATATTGGACGGCGAATCGGTGACAAAGGCATCCAGCATGGTGGTGAGTTGCGGACCGATCCGGCTCCCTTGCTCTTCACGGCGGGGCAGCCTTAAATGGCTTACTACCGTCATCTTTCTTTTGATTCTCGGCAACGGAACAGAACGCGGTAGGAGAAGCAACGGTTTATCCGGCATCGTTTACCTCACGTTTACCCAGGACAAACCTACGCTCCAAGTTCTTTAATCGGCTCTTGATGATCTCCTTCGGGTTGTCCTGCGTATGGCGCAGGATGCAGCGGCGCAGAACATCGATACAGAATTCCTCGATCTCGGAGAAACTGATACCGGCCAGCTTGGCGGCCAACGAGGTGTGGGCTGTTTTGAAGCTGAATCCGGTCCGCTCCTCGAAATTCTGTATGAACCGGATACGCTGCTCCCTGGTGGGGGGCGACAACTGCACTTTGACCTGAAACCGCCGCCAGACCGCCCGGTCGAGCAACTCAGGGTGATTGCTGGCGGTGATGACAACCGTGTGAGAAGGGAGCCGGTCTATCTGCAACAACAAGGAACTGACCACACGCTTGATTTCGCCGGTCTCGCGGGTGTCGCCGCGCTCTTTGCCCAAGGTCTCGAACTCATCCAGGAAGATGACGCACTTTCTCGAACGGGCGACCTCGAACACCTTTTGCAGCCGGGAAGCGGTTTCGCCCAGATAACTACCGATTATGTTCTCGTAACGAACCACGATCAGCGGATACATCAGTTCGGATGCGAATGCCTCGGCCAGGGTTGTCTTGCCGTTGCCCGGCGGACCGGCAAACAGGACACGATGGCGCGGCTCCAGCCCGTATGAACTAAGCACATCGGCCCGATGATGCTCCTCGACCAGTTCGCGGCATATCTCCAGTACATCCTGTTCAAGAACAAGATCGCTGAAACGCTTTTCGGGAATAATCTCATACACCAAATCCCTGGTGCCGTTTTGTATGAATGGGGTGGTCTTGTTGGCCTGATTAACTTGAACAAAGAGAAGCTCGATCAAACGGTCGGCCAGGATGCGATGATTCTTTGAACGTTCGTCCGCAGCCAGCGCCTCGACAGCCTTTCGCAGTGACAGGTTGTCGTTGCTGATTGCGGATTTTACGATGCTCAACAGAATATCGGCCCTGGCCATCGGGTGCTCCAAAAATAAGGAAGATTACGAGTTGGGAGAGTGACTAAATGCATTGTGTATATCACGGTCAGGCGGGGTAACGAAAGGGATTTTGTACTGTGGGATGAAACGTTATCGTCCTTCTTGAGTCAATAAAAAACCGGGACGCAACCAATAAAGCCGCGGCCCGGTTCTGTTTTCATCGTGCTTGTCCGCCTGAAAGCGTCTCCCGCTATTCCTGAGCCTCCCCTTCTTCCGCTCCATCACCGAAATCATCCTCTTCCTTCTCGGCCAGCCGAGCCACGGCCACCACCTTTTCCTTCTCCTCGGTGGTGATCAGCTTGACCCCCTGGGTGTTGCGGCCGATGACCGAGAAGCCGGAAACCGGCACGCGCAGGATCTTGCCCTGGTCGGTGATCACCATCAGGTCGTTGTCGTCCGACACCTGCATGACGTTGACCACGCTGCCGTTGCGCTCCGTGGTCTTGATGGTGATGATCCCCTTGCCGCCCCTGCTCTGGTCCCGGTACTCGTCCAGGTCGGTGCGCTTGCCGTAGCCGTTCTCGCACACTGTGAAGATGGTCGAACCCACGGCCGCGTTGTCCACGATCTCCATGCCGATCACCTCATCCCTGGCGGAGAGCATCATGCCGCGGACGCCGCGGGTCACGCGCCCCATGGGGCGGGCGTCGTCTTCGTTGAAGCGGATGGCCTTGCCGTCGCGCGAGGCCAGGAACACGTCCTTGGTGCCGTCGGTCAACGCCACGGAGATCAGCTTGTCCGCATCGTCCAGCTTGACGGCGATGATGCCGCCGGAGCGGACGTTGGAGTACTCCACCAGGGGTGTCTTCTTGACCACGCCCTTCTTGGTGGCCATGAACAGGTAGGTGTTCTCGGTGAACTCCTTGACCGGCAGGATGGTGGTTATCTTCTCCTCCATGCCGACGTTGACCAGGTTGACCACTGCCTTCCCCTTGGTGGTGCGGCTCCCCTCGGGGATCTCGTAGACCTTGAGCCAGTACATGCGGCCGGCGTCGGTGAAACAGAGCAGGTAGTCCTTGGTGGAGGCGATCAAGAGCTGCTCCACGAAAACCTCTCCCTTGGTCTTCCTGCCGGTCTCGCCCTTGCCGACGCGCCGATGGGAGCGGTACAGGTCCACGCTGCTCCGCTTGATGTAGCCGGTATGGGAGATGGTCACCACCATCTCCTCGTCCTCGATGGTGTCTTCAAGGGAGATGTCGGCGGTCTTGTCCACGATCTCGGAGCGGCGCTTGTCGCCGAACTTGTCGCGGATCTCGGTCAGTTCCCCTACGATGATCTTGAGGATCTCCGTGTCCGAGGCCAGGATCTCCCGCAGCCGGGCGATGAATGCGAGCACCTCCGCGTATTCGGCGATGATCTTGTCCCGCTCCAGGCCGGTCAGGCGCTGCAGGCGCATCTCCAGAATGGCCTGGGCCTGGATCTCAGAGAGTTGTACCGTCCCTTCGAAACCGGCCGGCATGGGCAGGTCGAGACGCTTGAGGAATTCCGGATCAGCGAATTTCCCTTCCATCAGCCCCTGCTTGGCCTCGGGCGGGGTCTTGGACTCGCGGATCAGCTCGATCACCGCGTCCAGCCAGTCCAGGGCGATCTTGAGACCCTCCAGGATATGGGCCCGGGCCAGCGCCTTCTTCAGTTCGAAGTTGGTGCGGCGGGTGACCACTTCGCAGCGGTGTTCCACGAAGCAGTCCATCATCTCCCGCAGGGTCAGCACCCGGGGGCGGTTGTGGACGATGGCCAGCATGATGATGCCGAAGGAAACCTGCAACTGGGTATGCTTGTACAACTGGTTGAGCAGCACCTCGGCGTTCTCGTCCCGCTTGACCTCGATGACGATGCGCATCCCTTCCCGGTCCGATTCGTCGCGGATCTCGGTGATCCCCTCGACCTTCTTCTCCTTGACCAGTTCGGCGATCTTCTCGATCAGACGCGCCTTGTTGACCTGGTAGGGGAGTTCGGTGACCACGATGGACTGGCGCTCGGACTTCTTGGCCGCCTCCACGTGGGCCTTGGCGCGGATCTGGATGATGCCGCGGCCGGTGGCGTAGGCGTCCCTGATCCCCTGGCGGCCGTAGATGGTGGCACCGGTGGGGAAATCCGGGCCCGGTACGAACTCCAGCAACTCCTCGTAGGAAATATCCGGATTGTTGATGGTAGCGATGATCCCGTCGATCACCTCGGCCAGGTTATGGGGCGGGATGTTCGTGGCCATGCCGACCGCGATGCCGGTGGAACCGTTGACCAGCAGGTTGGGAAACTTGGAGGGGAGGACCGTCGGCTCCAGAAACTCGTCGTTGTAGTTGGGCGCCATGTTGACGGTTTCTTTGTCCAGGTCGACCAGCAGTTCGTTGGAGAGCTGGCGCAGGCGGATCTCGGTGTAGCGCATGGCGGCCGGCGAATCGCCGTCCACCGAACCGAAGTTCCCCTGGCCGTCCACCAGCATGTAGCGCAGGGAAAAGTCCTTGGCCATGCGCACGATGGTGTCGTAGGCGGCGGTGTCGCCATGGGGGTGGTATTTACCGATCACGTCACCGACCACGCGGGCCGATTTCTTGTAAGGCTTGTTGTAGTCGTTGCCCATGTCGTACATGGCGTACAGGCAGCGGCGATGCACCGGCTTGAGCCCGTCGCGCACGTCCGGCAGGGCCCGGCCGATGATGACCGACATGGCATAATCCATGTAGGAGCGTTTCATCTCGTCTTCGATATTGACGGCTATCTTGTTGGCTGTGTTGGTAAGCATCGGTACCTCTTTATATCAACGAATTTGGTTTAGATGT
Organism: Desulfuromonadales bacterium; assembly: GCA_015688915.1. GTDB lineage: Bacteria > Desulfobacterota > Desulfuromonadia > Geobacterales > Pseudopelobacteraceae > JACPFJ01. The sequence continues at coordinate 895 of JAATGX010000260.1, read as the reverse complement.
CCAGGTTGACCACGTTGAGCGCGTTGGTTTCGATGAAGTCGCGGCGCGGCTCGACCTGGTCCCCCATGAGGATGGTGAAGATCTCGTCCGATTCGACCACATCCTCGATCTTGACCTGCAGCAACACCCGGTTGTCCGGATTCATGGTGGTCTCCCAGAGCTGTTCCGGGTTCATCTCGCCCAGACCTTTGTAGCGCTGGATGGCCAGGCCCTTCTTGGCCTGCTCCAGGAAGAAGGCCAGGAGTTCCTCGTGGTTGGAGGTTTCCAGCAGTTGCTTGCCGCCATCCTGCAGTTCCAGAAAGGCGCGGCCGTCGGCCATGGTTTCCACCACCCGGCGGTGGTTCTCCACCAGCAGCTCGTATTCGTGGGTGGAGAGCACGGACAGGGCCTGGTGGTCGATGATGGCGCGGATATTGCCGATGCGGAAGGCGATGCGTTCCTCCTCCACTTGGTAGTCGGAGCCGGGGGAGAGCGCCTTCATGGCCTCCAGATACGAACCCATCCCCGCCAGTTCCTCGATCCCGGCCGGCACGTTGGCCCGAACGATGATCGAGAGTAGGTCGCTGGCAATCCCCTTCTTGACCACCTTGTCGAAGATGACGCGGTTCTCGATGAACTGCTTGATCACCGGGATGATCTGCTTGCCGATATAAACACGGTCCCCTTTTTCAAGCTTGAGGGTCAACTCCTCGGCCCCCTCTTCCAGCAGGAAGTTCTGCATGGCGTGCTCGTTCTTGAGATACATCTCCTTCTTGCCCCGCTTGACCTTGTAGAGCGGCGGCTGGGCGATGTACAGGTGGCCGCGCTCGATCAGCTCGCGCATGTTGCGGTAGAAAAAGGTGAGCAGCAGGGTCAGGATGTGGGAGCCGTCCACGTCGGCGTCGGTCATGACTAT
>JAATGX010000188.1 GCA_015688915.1 Desulfuromonadales bacterium | reverse complement strand
CGCCAGACAGGCGGCCGTGGCATGGGGCGACGCCTCCATGGCCAGGGATTGGAGCCACGCCAGAAGCTGAGGCGTGGCAGCGGTGCCGTCTTTGAAGAGCTGCGTACCGAAATCCGCATTGAGCTTGGCCCTGTCCGAATGGCACAGTGCAATAAGGCTGTCCACGGCTCCCGGCTCACTGCCGAAAGGAAAGTCCGGCCGGGCGGTAAAGCTCGGCGCTGCCGCCCCACAGAGCACCAGATTGGCTATTCCTTCTCCATGGTGGCGGGACATGTAGCGCAGGGCTATGGCGCCCCCCATGGAAAAACCGACAAGGGTGACATCACGCAGCGCCAGGGTGTGAAGGACCGATCGAAGGTCATCGGCAAAAACATCATAGGAGTATTCTCCCCAGGGTTTTGAGGACTTGCCGAAACCGCGCATGCTGATGCCTATGCAACGATAGCCATGCCGGGGCAGTTGTGTAAACTGGTACTCGAACATTTCATGGCCGAATGGCCACCCGGGGATGAAGACGATGGCAGGACCAACGCCCCAATCGCGAATGTGGAGAACATTATTACCATCAACTTCAATGTATTCAACATATTCACCGCTGTTTACGTTCATGCACATTCATCCTCCCGTCCCCTGATAGTTGGCGGAGCACGGGAGCATGCCCCTGTTCCGCCACTATGAGGTACATCGCAACGAACGTGCCGGAGAATTTTGAAGATGCCGGGGACGCAACAATTTGATTGTGCAGGTTAAAAACAGAGAGGGAGGGGAGAGTGGAGGAAAAACCGTCAACCGGATCCGTCATTTTCAACATAACCGCCATATATGACGGACTATGTCTGCGTATCCTTTCGAAGGGGGCTTCTTGAAAGTTCGGTATGATTCCCGTCGGACTCCGTCACCCGGTCGGCGCCCGTTGCATCCCGCCACACGGTGCTGAGGATCGCGAAGAGGACAGGTCCCAGGATAAGGCCGAGGATTCCCAGTGAGAACACCCCGCAGATCGCTCCGAGCACAATCGCCGGGACCGGGATATCGCTCTTTGCGCCGATGGCGAGCGGACGTATGGCGTTATCGGCCAGACCCACGAAAACGATGCACCAGAGCGCCAGAAGCCCGGCCTTGAGATAGGCGCCGTTGATGGCGACAAGGGCTGCAAGGGGCACCCAGATGATGCCCGTGCCGACCACCGGCACGAGCGCCGCCAGGGCAGTCAGCGCGCCGCAGAGAACCGGGGCCGGGACCCCGGCGGCAAAATACCCGATGCCGGCGGTCACACCCTGCACGAGACAGGTGAAGATCGTTCCGACCGTCACGGCCGTGGTTGTGGCGCGAACCTCGGCGAAATAGCGGCGCGCCCTGTCCTGGTTGCCGGCGAACCGGGCGATGCTGGCGGACACGATCCTTTCGCCGTCACGGTAGATGAAAAAGAGTATGAACAGCGCCAGCGCCAGGGTGAAGAGGAGTTCCCCGAGATTTCTCGCGGTGGTGGTCGTCACGTCAAGGAGATATCCCGAAGCGCCGTCAGCCAGTTTTGCGCCGAGACCGGAAAGGTCGATGCCCAGCCGCTCTCCCAGGGTGACAATCTCCCGTGCGAACGGAACGTGGCTGAGCGTGTCCGTCCCGGTCGTCGCAAGTGCCCGTACGAGCCGCTCGCCTTCCCGGTACCAGTCGGCGGCGTTTTGAGCGACCATGAGGATCAAGGCGGCAATCGGCAGTATGAAGCACACGGTTATTGCGAGAACCATCACTCCGGCGGAACGGCCGGGGTGGCCGGGGAACCGCCTGACCAGTCGGTCGTAGTGGGGAAGGGTCGCGATACCGATGATGAGCGCCCATGCCAGCGGCCTGGCGACCGGGGCCGCCAGCAGGGCGAACAGCCAGACGACGGCGGCGGTGGCAAAGGCAGCCACCATGCTCAGGTAGAGTTTCCTGTCCATTGTTGTCACCTTTCTCAGGGCGATGAGGGTAATGTGCTAGCGGGTCAGGCCGAAGGTGCGGCCGATCAGGGAAATCCCGATATAGCCGCGGAGTTTCAGTTTGCCGGGCGCAACCAGTTGCATTTTGCACTTGTAGCTCTTGCCCGCTTCAGGGTCGTAGCAGATGCCGTTCTCCCACTGGTTATCACCTTTGGCGGTAAGCCCCCTCATTACCTGCAAACCGAGAATCGGGCGGCTCCTCAACGTCTTGTCGGGATTTTTCCTGTCCACCTTTGTCTTGCCGACCGGCCCGTCCTTGCGATCGATATACTTTGGCACCTTCAGCCAGACGATCTTTCCGCAGATTGTATCTCCACACCGGAATAATTCCAAGTGCGAATCGCCGCCATCGGTTTTCCACACGCCGAGGACCTCGCCCGGCCCGGCGCTGAAGGCGGTTGTTGCCGTCAGCAGACCCATTGCCAGAATTATATGGATCATCATGATTTTTCTCCGTTAACCGTTGATCTCGTTTCCAGATATTTGCGCGTTTCGTCAAGGACGAGCAGCAGCACGGCGAACGGGATCAGCAGCAGCCATACGTTTATGCCGATGGGGGAGCAGGCGAACAGGGAGTTGCCGAGGGGCGTGTAGATGATGAATGCCGCCAGGAGCAGTTCGCTGGCAACCCCGGCCAGCACCAGCCTATTGGAAAAGACTCCCAGGGTGAACAGGGACACGTTGGGTGAACGGCAGGCAAAGACGTCGGCGACCTGTGTGGCGATGATGCCGGCGAGACAGGCCGTGGTGGCCTGGAGGTACAGCGGTGCCGTGGCCGCCAGCGGCTGTCCCCAGCTCCAACCCCCCTCGTGCAGGACGTAGAAATAGGCCGCCAGCCCGGCAACCGCCTCCCACATGCCCAGGTACAGGAAGGAGCGTATCATGACCTTCCTGGTGAGCAGGTGCTCGGTTTGCGGCCGGGGAGGGCGCTGCATGATGTCCGGGGCCGGTTTCTCCGAGCCCAGGGCCAGGGCCGGGAACATGTCCGTGCCCAGGTCCACCGCCAGGATCTGCATGATGGTGAGCGGCAACGGGATGCCCAACAGGATGTAGCCGATATAGGGGACCAGCTCCGCCACGTTGGAGGCGAAGATGTAGGTGATGAAGTTGCGGATGTTCTCGAACACGCCGCGCCCTTCCTCAATGGCATGGACGATGGAGGCGAAGTTGTCGTCCAGCAGCACGATATCCGCGGCCTCCCGGGCAACGCTGGTTCCGGACAGCCCCATGGCGATGCCCACATGGGCCTTTTTCAGGGCCGGCGCGTCATTGACGCCGTCCCCGGTCACCGCGACCCGGTGTCCGTCCTCGATCAGCAGGGTCACGACGTGCATCTTGTTCTGGGGGGACATGCGGGCAAAGATCAGGTTCTCCTTTTTCAGCTCTTCACGCAGTTGGTCATCCGGCATGCTGACGCACTCATGCCCCTCGATGATGACCGGGTCCCCGGTTATCAACCCTATGTTCCCGGCAATGGCCGCCGCCGTGGGTCCGGCATCGCCGGTGATCATGATGACCTTGATGCCGGCGCTGCGGCAGCTTTTGAGGGCATCCGGCACCTGGGGACGGGGCGGGTCGAGCAGGCCCGCGAACCCGGCAAAGGTCAGCCCCTCTTCCGGGATATCCCCCTGCGGCGCATCCTTCAGTTCCCTGAATGCCAGCGCGATCACCCGAAGCCCCTGGGAGGCCATGGTGTGCAGCCTCTCCAGGAGTTCGGCGGAGGCGGCGCTCTCCAGGGGGATAGCGGTGGAACCGGACTGGCAGAGCGACGTGCAGAGCGGCACCACGCTTTCGCCCGCCCCCTTGACCAGCGCGAACAGCTTCCCGTTGATCCGGTAAAGGGTGGCCATCCGCTTCCTGTCGGCATCGAACGGGGCCTCGCCCAGCCGTTCACCGTCCGGCGCGCCCTGTTCGACGCCATAGCTGTAGAGCGCCGTGTCGGTCGGCTCCCCCTTGGTCCCTTCGGCCGTAACCGTGACCGTGTTGCAGAGACGGGCGACCGTGCGGGCCATGGCCGGATCGTCCGGGGTCCAGAACGTTGTGACGGTCATCCGGTTTTGCGTCAGCGTGCCGGTCTTGTCGGTGCAGATCAGGTCAACCGTGCCGAGCGCCGCCACGGCGTTCAGGTTCTTCACCAGCGCGTTCCGGTGGGCCATGCGTTTGCTCCCCATGGCCAGGGCCAGGGTCACGGTCGGCAGCAGTCCTTCCGGCACGGTGGCGATGATGATGCCGATGGCGAACAGGAAGTTGTCCCAGAATCCCCGCCCGATCAACGTGCCGACCAGGAAAAAGCAGGCGCCGCAGACCACGGCGATAATGGCGACCATGCGGCTGACCCTGGTGATCTCCCTGTGGAGCGGGCTTACCTCCTCCACCACCTTGCCGGTTATCAGGGCGATCTTGCCGAACTCCGTGGCCATGCCGGTGGCATAGACGACGACCTTGCCGCTGCCGCTCACCACGAGCGTGCCGGCGAACACCAGGTTCCCGCTCTCAAGCAGTTCCGTGTCGCAGGGGGCGTCGGTGAGCGTGCGGGAATCGGATTCACCGGTCAGCAGGGAGTTGTTGACGGTCAGCCGGCTTGTTTCCACGACCCGGCCGTCGGCCGGCACCTTATCCCCTTCCCGCAGCAGCACCAGGTCTCCCGGCACAATCTCCACGGCATCGCATTCCAGCTCCACTCCCCCCCTGATCACGGCGACCTTGAAGGGGAGCATCTTGCGGAGTTCCTCGATCGCCTTTTCGGTGCGGTACTCCTGGATAAAGGTGAAGATGGCGTTGATGAAGATGACGGCCAGGATGGCGATGCCGAGGCGGAGCAGTCCTTCGCCGGGGTGGAGGTATTCGGACAGGAAGCAGAGGGCCGCGGCAAACCAGAGCAGCAGGGCCAGGAAGTGGGTGAACTGGGCCGCGAGTCGCACGATCATGGGGCGGCCATGCACCTCGCGGATCTCGTTCGGTCCATACTCGCCGCGCCGGCGTGTGGCCTCTTCAGCCGCGATCCCCTGGGGGGTGCTCAGCAGGGTCGAGAATACCCCGTCGTGGGAAAGTGCCTGGATTTTCATGGGGCGGCCCGGAACAGGACGGCGTTGCAGGGTGGCTGTTGCATGATCTCACCGGCCGGGTTGCCGGTGAACAGGCGACCCAGCACCCCGCGGCCGCTGGCGCCCAATACGATCAGATCATGACGACGGGTAACCGCCTCCACGGTGATGGCTTTGCCCACATCTCCCCGGCTACATCGTGCATGCACCGTAACCTGGTGCTGCCGGAGCTGTTCCCCGAACCGGGTGATATCGTCGGGCATCACCTTGGCGTCACGCTCGCCGGCCAGATGAAACAGCGTGACCTGTGACTGAAAACTCCTGGCCAGTTCGGCGATGAACAGCAGGCGGCGCTCCTGGCCGCCCGTAACCTTTCCGAGCGGCACCAGGATATGTCCGGGGTGCGGCCTGGCCATGGCGATGACCCGCATGATCGCCAGGTCCGCAGGGATGGTCCTCAGGAGGCGATGAACCGTATGCCGGGCCAGGGCGGCTCCGTATCGTTTATAGGGGAGCAGGGGGAAGATGACGAGATCGGCCTTTTCCGCCTGAACCCGTTTGGGGAGCAGCGTGCCGATGGTTCCGATCTCGGTGATCCGGGTCACGGGGATGCCCAGTGCGGCGGCGTCCGTAACGAGTTGCTCCAGATGGCGGTCCAGGTGACGGAGCAGGGTTTCGCTGCTCCCTTTGTCATGGGCGGCGTACAGCACAAGCTCGGCCTTGCATGATGCCGCCAGTGACAGGGCATAGCGGGCTGTCACGGTGGATACGGTGTGTTCGTTGACGACCGACATTATCCGGCAATAGCTCATGGTAGACCATCCTGTCCCGTTTTAACGCTGCCGGGGTCTCGACGGGTAATCGGAACCCTTTAAAGAGGTTTGGGGCCGGGAAATACCCGGCCCCAAAGAGGAAACAGTCAGTAAAGAAAACGCATTTCAGTGGCCATGCTTTTTGGGGTGCTCCGTACCGGGATCAGGACCTTTGTCACACCCTGCGCTGGGTTTCTGTTCTCCTTGGCACTCTTTGCCATGGACGTGATCTTTGGAGCACTCTTTGCCGGGGGCCTGTTTTTCCTGATGACTTTTGTCGTGGCTCATGTGTGCGTTCTCCCTTTACCTGAAATTACTTCTCATTCTGACGCAAGAGGAGCAACTACCATGCCGGGGATGGTTTCGAGAAAACTGAGCATGCAAGGGCTTGATTGTAGGGTGGTTAAATGAAGCAGGGCGTTGGGGGGAAATGAAATGCCGTCAGCGTAACCCGTCATGCTTGACATAACTGCCAAATATGACGGACAGTTGAAAAAGTGGGTTTACCCGTCAGGCGGTGAAGCAGCCGGCAAGGACGGCATCGCCCTCCAGCATCGAGCGGATCTCGTCCACGCAGTCACGGGACGAGAGCACTGTGTAGAACCCCTTCTTGATGGTCGGCGCCAAACGGGCGGCCTCGATCCATTCCGCCCTGCTGAACGGATCGTTCCTGATCGCTTCCAAGAAACCGCACGCCTCGAACAGGCTGCGGATGGTGTCCGTCTGCCCCCCCTGCAACCTGCTGACGATGTAGGTGGCAACGCCGACCTGGAGGCCGTGCAGCCGGGGCCGCGCCGAGATCCGGTCGAGCGCGTGCGAGATGAGATGTTCACTGCCGCTGGCCGGTCGCGATGAGCCGCAGATCTCCATGGCTATGCCGTTCAGCATCAGTGACGTGCCCAGCAGTCTGACCCCTTCCTGATCCCTGACCGGACGGGATATGAACTGAAAGACCGTGGCATCGGACAACAGCGTCGCGAAATCATTGACCGGTTCGCCGGTGGTGTGGAAGGCAAGCTTCCAGTCCCGCACCGCGGTCAGCTTGGCGGCCAGGTCGCCCACCCCGGAAAGCCAGAGCTGTTCAGGGGCGGCCAGGCAGACATCGGTATCGATGATCACGCCAAAGGGCATGGCCGCCGGAAGCGAACGCTTGCACCCCGCGACGCTCAGGCTGGCGCCCGGACTGCAAAACCCGTCATTGGAGAGTGACGTCGGCACGGCAATATAGGGTAGCCGGCCCAGGAAGGCCGCATATTTGGCCACATCCAGCGCCCTTCCGCCGCCGAGCCCGATGATGGCCGGAACCTCGCCGGGCAGGGATACGAAGATATCCCGCGCCTGTTCGAAATCGGCTTCGGCACAGTTGAACCATTGAGCAACCCGCACACCCGCTGCCATCAGGGCCTTTTCGGCAGACTCCCGGATGCCGGACGGGACGTCGCTGCTGACAACGACAGCCACCGTGCCGAATCCGCACCGGCCGCAGTAGACACCGAGCTTTTCCAGCGCTCCGCTCTTGATCCTGACCAATCCGGGTATGGCGATGGTCGTGGGCGATGCCGTCATGCCTCACCTCCGCACAAATTGCCTGCGATATCGCTCCACCGGGAGAAGTGCACGAACGGTTCACCCCGGCTTTCAAGCTCGTCCGCCAGCCACTCCCGCGCAAAGCGGCGCCCCGGGGGGACCAGCAGCGCCGGCGCCAGGTCGGGGCGGCCGTCTCCGGCAAAGGCGACATCAAGGCCCTGGTCAAGGTAATGCCGGACAACGGCAGCCTTGTCGATCCCCGTTGTAGCCGAGAAGAACGGTAACTGGCCCGGCGGTTTCATGAACAGCCCGTGACCGGGGACGAATTCGCCCGGATTGGCGTGGATGACGGCGGTAATCCCGGCTCGGAGTAGAATCCGCTCGATATAGAAGGCACAGCCGGCTGAGGCGATCACCAGCGACCAACCGGACCGGTGCAGGCGGTCAAGCGCCTCGGCCAGGCCGCTTTCAACCCGCATCTCCGCCAGCAGCTCATCAAACTCCTGTTCATTGATCCGCAACCCGGAGAAAATCTCCGCCAGGGCCTCGAAGTGGCTTGTAAAGCCTTGCTCGTAGCGCTCCCACGGCGCTGCCGCATTGGGCGGCAGACGGGACAGGGCGGCCCGGAAAAAATCGCATTCCGTCATGGTGCCGTCAAAGTCGCTTACCAGTATGTTATCCCTTTTCCCCATCCCGCCTCCGGTTCGCACTCCTGTTCCGTCGCTGCCGCACCACACGAGTTCCTTCATGGGCAGAAACCCGTGATAACCCGTTCCTGTGCTATTTCATAAGTACCCTGCGCTCTTCGACTAAACGTGAATCCGTAATCGCTTTTGCCCGAAGCTTTCGCACGGCATTGCTCAATGTGGAAAGGTCCCGCCCCGTCGGATTGGCAACCTCCGTCAGTATACCCCCCCTCCGTGTCCAGCGCCAACCATGCAACACCATCGCTCGTAGGCGGGAGGCGCGGTGCCAATCCTGTCATGGTGCCGGCAGACCGACGACACCAGCTCCCGGATGTCTATCTGGTGTGTGACCCCACTGGTGATACTCACCCCCGTGCTTTCTCATTTTCTTCTGACAGGGCAATTCGTACCGCCTCATCATACGGGGTCAACCGGAACGGAAGCAGTTCGCGAATCCTGTTATCGTGACAGATAACCTCATTGGACAGTCCTTCGATAAGCGGCATGGCAATGGAAGGTTTTATCGGCGTGATAAATCCGATCCAGTATGATGAAAGTTTCGGCGTCAACACGGGAACCGGGATGATAAAGAGACCTCGTCCTTCTATAGCGGCAAACCGCTCCATCATTTCCCGGTAGGTCAGGATTTCAGGCCCGCCGATATCAAAGGTACCGCCGGCGGTACGTTCTTCATGGAGGCAGCCGGTCAGGTAGTTGATAACATCGCCGACTGCAATCGGCTGGCATCTTGTGCTGACCCATCGGGGGGTAATCATTATAGGCAGATGCTTGACCAGGGCGTGGATCATTTCATATGAGGCACCGCCGGCACCAAAAATCACGGCGGCTCGGAGAAAAGTGGTCGTAAATGACCCGGAACGGAGGATTTCTCCAACCTCAAGCCGGCTCCTGAGATGTTCGGACAACTCTCCGTTCGTATCACCGAGGCCTCCGAGATAGATGACCCTTCTCACCCCGGCGGAAGTTGCCGCTTTGGTAAAATTGACAGATGCAGTATGATCTCTGGCCTCAAACCCCGCCCGTCCGCCAGCCATCGAGTGAACAAGATAGTACGCGGTATCAATCCCTTCCATGGCCGCAGGAAGCGTGTCCGGTTCCAGCAGATCACCGATAGCAGCCTTTGCCCCATCCGGAAGCGGAGCAGGTCGCCGTAACAGGCAGCGGAGATCCGCTCCTTCAGCGAGCAGTGCGCTGGTAAGCCTTTGGCCTATGAACCCCGACGCCCCTGTTATCAGAATTTTCCCGGTCATGTTAATCCTCCGTATAACCAGTGTAGCTTTTTTCTCCGGATTTACTAGCTTAGCGACATCAGCAGAAATAGATGGTAAACTGCCAGCCATGAACCGAGTCCCCGAAACAGCAAAAGACAGAATAGCCTTCCAGCAGGTACTGGAAGAGGATCATTCTGTATTTTCCATCCAGACGGTGGTCATCCCACTCGACAAATCCCGTGAACTGACTTCTGCCGAGTTGCTCCGCTTGTACCTCGACTATATTAGACATTGCACCCTGGGACTGATTCAGACAGAAGAGAGTCTTGACGGAATTGCCTTCCGTCTTATTGGTACATCGGTCGCAATCATGAAATTCTCTCCCCGGATCTTCTCAGAAAACGTCGACACCCAGAAAACCACTCTCTGCATTTCAGGGGGGCTCCTGGTACAGCCGGAAGAGTGTGACAGGGGGCAACTCGACTTCATGGTCGAACCAGTCGCTAACGGAATAAGGGTAACGCTGAAACTGTCCGACTACTGTCCGCTCATACTCGGGAGCAGTAAGCCCTCCGTCTGGAGGAAATGGCTCTATCGGCTGACGCAGGCCTATCTGCATAAAATAGTCACGATTCGCTTCCTTGCCATGGTCTACCGGAAAATCACCGGGAAGAGGATTACGAAAGATGTTGTCAGGATCGATGTCAGGCAAGGTAAAGACATCTGAAAGCAATGCACCTCGTTACGGGCCGATATTGGAAAACCAGGGACACTTCCCCGTTTTTGTACGTGTTTCTTCATCTCTGACAAACTTCCTGACGCGCGTTTCTGTCAAGCACTCACACGTGAACGTACCTGACAGCTCTCGAAATATTCAGCGAGAGAGGGCGCTTTGGGGGTCCAACCGAGCCGCCGCGCATTGGCTGCCCTTACCCGGCTATTTGCAGCCACGCCGTATCTGCCCGCATCACCGTATTGCCGGACAACGTCCTCAACGGATACACCGACTGTTATCCCTTTGAACCCCAGTGAGTGGCTTATCATCCCGGCAATCTCCTTGAATGATGCGTCACCGTTTTCAGCGAAAAAGAAAGAGCCTCCAGGCGCCTTGTCCATGGCAAGCAGGTACAGTTCGACAAGGTCGTCAATGTGAACGTTCGAGTAACGATTGAGACCTTTTCCAAAATAGACGCCCGCGCCGAGTTGTCTGGAGACGGCAATGAGCTTTGGGAGCTGATCACTGTCGCTTTGCATGCCGCGACCTGCGCCGTAGATCATTGACGGACAGATGACTACGGTGCGAATCCCCTTGTCTATGCTCGCCAAGCGAACGAGACGATTTATTTCGACGCGAGGTCTTCGGAACGGGACCGGCTCGAAAAAGATGTCTTCGCTAAAGAGGACCGAGCTTGCATACTCTCCGTCAGCCGAGTCCGCGACAATGCTCGAGCCGCTCGTATGTATCAACAGTTTGCCCGTGTGTTCGAGCGCAGCAATGAGCGTCAAAACCGAGGCCGGATGATCGGCGTTTGCCGCATGGATGACCGCATCAGCCGCACGTGCGGCCCGGGTCAGCACTTCCGGGTCATCCAAACTGCCAAGAACCGGTTCAATTCCGCGCCCTTTCAAAATGTGAGCCTTTTCTTCAGACCTTACCAGCCCCAGTACCTCATAGCCTGAGTTGATCAGACGCTCGGCAACTGAACCGCCGATATAGCCGGTCGCTCCGGTAACGAATACTTTCATCTCTTGTCTCCTTGTCCTTTGACCCAACCGTCTCTAGTCGATTTCAGTTATTATTTTTCCGGAATAACGCCTCAAAAGCAGCATCAGGCGCCACCGGAACCTCTCGATCGTAGCTCCGCAGGGTAGAACGATTTGCCGTAAGAGGGGGTTGGACATTTGCAGCCTCCATTGCAGAAAAGTTCGTTGGGTGGCTCTCAATTAATATGATAACGATCGTTGTCATATAAAAACGACAATAATCGTTGTCATATCGGCTGTCAACAATTTTCTGAAATGTTTCGATAGGAGGCCGGGATTATACAGGCGGGATAAAACTGGGCTGCGGAGGTAGCTACAAGATGCCGGAATTCAGAAGGACCAGCATTTTCACCGCAGCAGCGCGGGCATGAGCTTCGATTTCCGATGAATCGAATGTGCGCAGGCCATGCAATGCATCGTCAAAGACACGGGCACGCAGCAAGGCCGTAAACGTGTCGGCTGCTCCGCAAGGGTCTTTCACCGTCCAGTTTTCAATGGGCGCCCAACGATTCAGATACTGAATAAAGATCTCGTTTCGGCGATCGACAACCTGTTCCCGATATCGCCTGCCCAAATCAGGGAACCGGTGGGCATCCTGCGTCACAACCCGATACAGGGCCAATTGCTCTTCAGAGATCGCGTGGTGCAGAAATTCGATACCTGCCATCACCAGAGCCGTACCGGGCTTTTCAGCGAACCACGGCTTCTCGGGTTCCTCGGTCTGTTCCTGCTCTTCACAACTCAGTTCATCAAAAGCGGCTGGATGGCAAGCAGCCTGCATGACAGCGCTGAATAGATCGTCTTTGTTCAGAAAATGACGATAAACCGTTTTGATGCCCACACCCGCTGCTTCCGCGATACCGTCCATCGACGTCTTCGCATATCCGCCCTCAAGAAATGACTTCCGTGCGGCATGCACGATGGCGGAACGCTTCCGCTTCATCAAGGAAGCCTTTGGATTTTTGCTGGACCACGTTTTCAAGTGTTTTTCCCCGTCTGCCAGGATGTTACTGTTATTTGTCATATCATGCGACAACGAGTACTGTCAATGGTCTGACTGAAGGCAAAAAGCTGAAAACTGTCTTATGTCAGAGCACTTTGCTATCGCATGTCTGTTGACCGTGCTGAATTGTGTGCCGGTTTGTATTGATTATAATTATATTGACTATAATAATTATAATAACGATAATAAAAAATATGCAGAACAAAAGGACTGCCGGCACGACAGGTCCGAATACCAACCAATGGGGTGAAAGCTATGAAAAACGAAAAACAGAAACCTGAAACAAAAGGACCGGATGATGCGCAGGCAGCCGAAAAAAGCGCCATTCCGAAGAAAACGAAAAAAAATACGCCGACTGATGAAGCGCTGACCGCAGTACCCAAGGTCAAAAAAGCAAAACCGGAGAAAGAGGGCAAGGAAAAAGGTGAACAAAAGGAAAAGAAGGCTTCCAAGGATGACAAGGTGACTAAATTCCTCGTCAGCATGAAGAAGTCAGTGCGTAAGAACATCAAGAAAGAGGCCGCCGAAGCTGGGGTCAGCATGAATGAATACATCGTGTTGGCGGTTGAGGCAAAGTTGAGCCAGGATGCTCTCAAGTAGCATCCGCGATAGTGGCCGGTCATCAATCCGACCGGTGGAAGGAGTGCGATAATGGCACTACGGTTAGTCGACATTGGGCCGGAGACCCATCGCAAACAAAATCTCTGTGCGCTTGCGGGGCGGAAGCAGATGCTTACCCTGGGGCGTTTGGCAAAGGATGGCAAATACTGCTGTCTGCTCTGTGGCAGGGTCGCGGCGGACGCAAAGTATGCCTGCGCACCCATCGAATTGTCGCAAATAGAATAATCACTCGATCCGCTGATCATGCCAGACCCGGAGTCCGGGAGGATCTTTTGAAACCTCTGTCAGCGGCGGCAGCAGGCGCACGCGGCCTTCAAACACACCTTCAAACCGCCGGCTTCCGTTCCGGCAACTGATTATTCAGGGAAAGCGAAACAATGAAAATTCTTTCGTCCTACAGCATCAAGGGGGGAGTGGGGAAGACGGCCCTTGCGGTCAATCTGGCATTTGCCCTTCGCGAGGCCGGGCACCGGACCCTTCTTCTGGACCTGGACCCGCAGGGGGCCGCCACGTTTTATTTTCGCGTGGGGAGCGCGGAGAAGTACCGGATACGTGACACGGATTCCCTGGCGGAGGGACTCCGTAACAACATCCGGGAGTCCGATTTCCCCGGGCTCGACATCATCCCCTCGAACCTTGGCTACCGGCGCTTCGATATCGTGCTCGACGGAATGAAGAAGCGCCGCAGCCAGCTTCGGAGGGTGCTGGAGGAGCTCAAGCCCGATTACGACGTGATCCTCATGGACTGCCCGCCGAACATTACGCTTCTCTCGGAAAACGTATTCCGCGCATCGGACGGTATTCTGGTTCCCATCATTCCAACCGTGTTATCGCGGAGGGCGCTGGAACAACTGGCCGGTTTCTTCAAGGACGAGAACCTGCCCAGGGAGACGCTCCGTCCTTTTTTCTCCATGGTGCAGAAGAGGAACAAAATGCACCGGGAGATCATGGACGACCTCCCGGCGGCATACCCGGGTTTCCTGAAATCCGTGATCCCTTTTTCCGCGGATGTGGAGAAAATGGGCCTGCGCAGAATGCCGCTTCTGGCCTATTCCAAGGCCTGCGAAGCAGCGCGCGCCTACCGTGCACTGTGCGATGAAATACTTTCCCTGGCGGGGCCATAATCCCGCAGCACACGCTTCCCCACCTCGGAAGAGCGTTACAGGATAAAGTCCGTAGACAAGAAATTCGACCGGTGCTCCCGGACGATGTCGCTGATGATCCCCTTATTGATATCGATGTCTTTGGCCGCTACCAGCGCCCGGATGGAAAAGGCCCGTAGCGCGTCGGAAACCGACAGGGTCCCCACGGCCGAGTCCTTCCGCCCGGTGAAGGGGAAGATGTCGGGACCGCGCTGGCACTGGCAGTTCAGGTTGACCCGGGACACCTGGTTCACCAACGGGTCGATGAGTTCGGCCAGAAGCTGCGGGTCGCGGCCGAAGATGCTCACCTGCTGCCCGTAGTCGGATTCCTCGATGTAGCGGATGGGGGTTTCCATGTCGCTGAAGGGGATGACCGGTATCACCGGTCCGAACTGTTCCTCGCGGTAGAGCCGCATCCTCTCGTTCACCGGGTAGACGAGGGCGGGGTGGAACAGGGAGCCATTGACGGTCCCGCCTCCTTCGTTCATCACCTCGGCGCCGAGGCGCCGGGCGTCCTCCACAAGGCCGGCCAGGTAGTCCGGCTTGTCCTGCTCGGGGAGCGGCGTGATCATTACCCCCGGCTCCCACGGCATGCCGATCCCCAGACCGGAGATACGCCGGGAGAACCGGGAAACGAAGTCGCCGGCGACGCCCTCGTGGACAAAGACGACCTTGAGGGCGGTACAGCGCTGGCCGTTGAACGACAGGCAGCCGGCGATGCACTCCTCCACCGCCTGGTCCAGGTCGGCGTCCGGCAGCACGATGGCCGGGTTTTTCGCTTCAAGGCCCAGGACCATCCGGAGTCGGTGCGGTTTCGGGTGCTCCTTGTGGAGGGCGTTGGCCGCCGTGCTCGTGCCGATGAAGGCGAGGACATCCACCTTGCCGGAACGCATGAGGGGCGGGGTCACGCTCCTGCCGGCCCCGAAGAGGGTGTTCACCACTCCCGGCGGGAACGATGCGCGAAACGCGTCCAGGAGGGGCGAGAAGAGGAGGACGCCGTGGCGCGGCGGCTTGAGTATCGTGGTGTTGCCCATGATCAGGGCCGGGATAAGGGTGGTGAAGGTTTCGTTCAGGGGGTAGTTGTACGGCCCCATGCAGAGCGTCACCCCGAGGGGCGCCCGCCGGATCTGGCCGATGATCCCCTGCTCGATGACGAAACGGGAGGAGACCCGGTCCAGGTCCTTGAGCGCATCGACCGTATCGGCGATGTAGACCACCGTCCGGTCGAACTCCTTCTCCGCATCCGTGCGGGTCTTCCCGATTTCCCACATGAGGAGCTTCACTACCTCCTCGCGCCGCTCTTTCATGCCGGCGGCAAACTGCTGCACGTGCTCGATCCGCTTGGCCACCGTCATGGTCGGCCACGCCCCTCTGCCGTTGCTGTAGGCGGCAACAGCAGCGTCGAGGGCCGTGAGCGCCTCCTTTTCGGTCATAAGGGGGAAGCTGCCGATGCGGACACGCTCATACCCTGTGGCGGTCCGCACGCAGACCGGTGAGAATACGTCCTGGACCGGGCCCTCCCAGCGAACCATCCCACCGTTGACGAGATACTCCCGCTGCTCGACCGCCTGTCGTATCCTCGCGCCCTCGGGTATTTCCTCCAGCGCCGGGAACAGGGTCTCGATGGTCTTTCTGATGTCCATGTTTCTTCCCTCCGTATGAGATTAGACTTTCACTGTGTTTCCCTCATGGCGGCGTACCCCGCCACGGTACCATTCGACAGGTGCTGCCGCTTGGAGCAGGCATGCGTCTGA
This sequence comes from Desulfuromonadales bacterium, assembly GCA_015688915.1. Taxonomy (GTDB): domain Bacteria; phylum Desulfobacterota; class Desulfuromonadia; order Geobacterales; family Pseudopelobacteraceae; genus JACPFJ01. The sequence continues at coordinate 1,426 of JAATGX010000188.1, read as the reverse complement.
CTACCGGCCGTCACCGCCAGGCTCTGGACGTTAGTATATCCCATTCCTGCCAGCATGTCCGAAAACGGCAGCCTATTTTTGCAACGACCCGCTTCGAGGGCGGTTCCGGGCGTTGGCGGTTGATCCGTTGCGGCAACCATGCCCCCCACGGTCGAACTTTACAAAACTTTACCATCCCTTGATTATTCTTAACCCCCCGTGTGTCACTTTTTGTGGAATAGTCGATATGCTATGCGGTACTGTTGCAAAGCAGTGAACTCCATTCTAAACCACTTCTGTATCAGGTAAATGGCGTTCACTTGTCGATTTTATGTATCGCCGCCCACCATAACCGGGTGTGACTCGAAAGGAGAAAGAAGATGGCGTGGTTCGGAAACATGAAAATAGGCCGGAAGATGAACTTGTTATTATGCATAATCCTCGCGGCCCTGATAGGCATGGGCGTCTTCACCATATCGCGCATGCACAAGGTCTACGATGCCGCCAGTTACTGCGCCGTCAACAGCTTGCCGAGCATCCTTGCCCTGCAAAAGGCGATAGTGGCCTTTGACAGCCTTACGGAGCACACCTACCAACACGTGCTCAGTAACGATGATGCCGCGATTGCCGCAATCGACAAACAGATCAGCGATGACCGGGGGAATTTGGACAAGGCGCTCAAGGGGTACGAAGCGCTTGTTTCCGACGACAAGGACAAACAGATGCTGGCGGATGACCGGGCGGCCATGGCCGAAGAAGCTGCCGCGAGAGATAAAGCACTGGTCCTGTCCCGGCAGAACAAGGACAGCGAGGCCCATGACATTATCATGAAGGAAGTCAAACCGCTCGCCGATCGACTCACCGGACTTCTCAACGCCCATATGGCGCACAATGTGGAGCTGTCCGACAAAGGCATCAAGGATGCGGGTGCGGTAAACAGGCAGGCCATGATCATTTCCCTGGTCGTGATCGTGCTGGTCGCCCTGGCGGTCATTCTGCTGACCCTGGCCATTGCCCGGACAATCACCCGCCCCATCGGAACATGCGTGGAAGTGGCCAACGCCCTGGCCGGGGGAGACCTGACCACCAGGATCGAGGCCACCTCCAGGGACGAAACCGGCCAGTTGCTGGCTGCCATGCGGAACATGGTGGACAACCTGCGCGACATGATCTCCAGGACCGTGGACATCTCCACCGGCATCGCCTCGGCCTCCAACCAGCTCCACTCCACCTCGGCCCAGATCGCCACCGGCGCCGAGGAGGTAGCTTCCCAGACCAACACCGTGGCCACGGCCAGCGAGGAGATGGCCGCCACCAGCAGCGACATCGCCCGCAACTGCACCATGGCGGCCGACGCCTCCCAGCAGTCCACCGACGCCGCCACCATCGGGGTCCAGGTGGTCCAGGAAACCATCACCGGCATGAGCGTCATCGCCGACCGGGTGCG
>JAATGX010000232.1 GCA_015688915.1 Desulfuromonadales bacterium | reverse complement strand
CCACGATCAGGCCGCGCTGGCCCTTGCCGATGGGCGCCACCAGCTCGATCACCCGCATGGGCATGTTGTCCGGCGTGGTCTCCAGCTTGAGTTTTTCATTCGGATAGAGCGGGGTCAGGTTGTCGAACAGGATCTTGTCCCGGGCCACCTCGGGCGGTTCGTGGTTGACCTCCTCCACCTTGAGCAGGGCAAAGTAGCGCTCCCCTTCCTTGGGGGGGCGGATCTGGCCGGACACCGTATCACCGGTGCGCAGGTTGAAACGCCGGATCTGGCTGGGGGAGACATAGATATCGTCCGGGCCGGGCAGATAGTTGTAATCCGTGGCACGCAGGAAGCCGAAACCGTCCTGAAGCGTCTCCAGCACGCCCTCGCCGTAAATCGAGCCGTTCTGCTCGGTCTGGGCGTTGAGGATGGCGAAGATCAGGTCCTGCTTGCGCAGGCTGGATGCCCCCTCGATGTTGAGTTCGCGGGCAATGGTGTTGAGCTCGCTGATTTTTTTGCCTTTAAGTTCCTGTAGGTTCATCGGTTCTCCTGCACGTCAGACGACATGCACAATGCGGCTGCAAAGATGGATATTCAGCGGGGTTGGCAATGAAAAGGGGTTGAGTTTTGTGTGGTGACTATGACCTCAAATGCGTCAATGGGAGAGGAAAGTGCCCTGGCAGGAAACTTCCTGAATAAACCAACATCCTATGTCAAGGGTTCGAGACTAAATATAATTGTTTATTTTCGAAGGTATCTGTGAGGTCGCGAACACGGGCTATTCTGAAAACGTCCGGGGTTGAGAATGACGTTACCTCCAATGTCTTGGCCTTGTCAACAAAAAATAAGCATCTATTCCACCACGTTCGCCGTTATTTGTCTTGACCGTGCCGTCGGGGAGGCTCTATAAATGCTCATGGTTACCTGCCCGACCACATTCCGGCCCGGATTGTCACGACCATGACCCCCCTTGAACTTGCACTCATGGCCGGCATTTTTTGCGCCTTCTCCGGTGTCCCGGCCCTGTCGCCCCGCATCCCCCTGTTCCTCGGCCGCAGGATCGCCTACTGTTTCGTATCCGTGGGAGCGGTCGCGGGCCTGGCCGGCGCAGGGGAGATGTTGCTGGGCGACGGCCGGATCGAAACCATTGAGATGGCCTGGCAACTCCCGGTCGGCACGCTCCTATTCCGGCTCGACCCGCTTTCGGCCTTCTTCCTGATTCCCGTTATGATCGTCGCGATCTGCATCTCGCTTTACGGATGCGGCTACTGCGCCACCTCCCCCGACAACCGGGGCGAATCGCTGCTGACCTTTTACCTCGGCACGTCCGTGGCGGCCATCACCGGGCTGCTGCTCGCGGCCAACGGCATTACCCTGCTCTTTTTCTGGGAGGGGATGGCACTGCTGGTGTTTATCGCCATGTGCCTGGAACATGGCCGTCCGGAGGTGCGGGAGGCGGGACTCCAGTACCTTGTGGCCAGCCATGTGGTGACCCTCTCCCTGGTCGTGCTGTTCTCGCAGCTATCCCCCGATGCGGGGCTCCCGTTCCCCAGGCCGGGGAGCATGGACCCCGGGGGCGTCGGCGCGGTGGCCATCCTGCTGGCGGCTCTGGCCGGTTTCGGGCTGAAGGCCGGCATCATGCCCCTGCACATCTGGCTCCCCAGTGCCCATGCCAACGCCCCCAGCCACGTCTCGGCCCTCATGTCGGGGATTGTCCTCAAAATGGGCATCTACGGGCTGCTGCGAACCATCTCCTTCTTCGGCCCCCCGCCGCTCTGGTGGGGCATCCTCTTCCTCTGCCTGGGCATCGTATCGGCCGTGGCCGGCGTGCTGTTCGCCATCGGCCAGCATGACATCAAGCGCCTGCTGGCCTATCACAGCATCGAAAACATCGGCATCATCGTCATGGGGATCGGCGTGGCACTGACCGGGCTTGCCACGGGCAACCGCATCCTGTTCGTGCTGGGCATGGCCGGGGCCCTGCTGCACGTGCTCAACCATGCCCTGTTCAAATCACTGCTCTTCCTGGGGGCCGGCGCGGTCATCCATCTCACCGGCACCCGGGATATCGACCGCATGGGTGGACTGTCACGGTCACTCCCCCTGACCTCCGTGGCCTTCCTGACCGGGGCCGTGGCCATCTGCGGGCTGCCGCCCCTGAACGGTTTCGTCAGCGAGTTCCTGATCTATCTCGGCATCTTCAAGGGATTCGGCGTAACCTCCGGCAAGGCAGCCGGTTTCCTGGCCCTGGCGGCGCCCGCCCTGGCGCTCACCGGAGGATTGGCGGTGGCGTGTTTCGTCAAGGTCTACGGCTGCGCCTTCCTGGGGGCACCCCGAACCCCGCTGCCGAAACCCCATGAAAACGGTTCCATGACCGGTGCCATGGCCATACTGGGCGGCATATGCGTTGTGATCGGCGTAGTACCGTTCCTGGCCGTCCCACTGATCGAACCGGTCATCGCCAGCCTGTTTCCGCAACGCGGCGACATCCTCCCCTCCATCCAGACCACCGCCCACCTCTACGGGTTGAGCGCTGCCGCGGCAATCCTGTTTCTCATGGTGATCCTGCTGGTCGTATTCTATGTCAACCGCCTCAAGGCCATACCCAGCGGCGAAACCGGCACCTGGGATTGCGGTTATGCCGCGCCATCCTCCAGCATGCAGTACACCGCCTCGTCCTTTGGCGGGACGCTGGTCGGTATCTTCTCGGCCATTTTGCGGCCGGAACGTCACGAGCCGACCATAACCGGATTTTTCCCCGGCCAAAGCCGGTTCCACTCCCATGTCCCCGAGGTGGTGCTCGATCAGGGCATCATGCCGTTCTTCGCCGCCGTCGACCGTCGTCTCGCCCACATCCGCCGCATGCAGAACGGCCAGTTGAACAGGTATATCCTCTACATCGTGGTCGCGGTGATCGTGCTGCTGGCTCTGTCCGACTTCCTGTAACTCCGATCCCAAATCAAGGCGAAACCGTGACTGACTGAGGCTCATCTCATCCTTGACCGCACCATTCAAACCTGTTATTTTACGAATTCTTTTCAGCCAGACCGTGCATCTTATCCCCCACCGGAGGAACATTGTGACTTTTCAGGACCTCATCCTCTCCCTGCAGGGTTATTGGGCCAGGCAGGGGTGCGTTGTTCAGCAGCCTTACGATACCGAGAAGGGCGCGGGCACCTTCAACCCGGCCACCTTCCTGCGCGTCCTCGGCCCCGAGCCGTGGAACGTGGCCTACGTCGAGCCCTCCCGCCGCCCCACGGACGGCCGCTACGGCGAAAACCCCAACCGCCTGCAGCACTATTACCAGTTCCAGGTGATCATGAAACCGTCGCCCATGAACATCCTCGACCTGTACCTGGATTCGTTGCGCGCCTTCGGTCTCGACCCGAGCAAGCACGACATACGCTTCGTGGAAGACGACTGGGAATCCCCCACCCTGGGCGCCTGGGGTCTGGGGTGGGAGGTCTGGCTGGACGGCATGGAGATCACCCAGTTCACCTACTTCCAGCAGGCCGGCGGCATCGACCTCAAGCCGGTGTCGTCCGAGATCACCTATGGCTGCGAGCGCATCGCCATGTACTTGCAAGGGGTGGACAACGTCTATGACCTGGAATGGGTCAACGGGGTGAAATACGGCGATATCCACCACGAGAGCGAGGTGGAGTTTTCCCGCTACAACTTCGAGGAGGCCGATGTCGCCATGCTCTTGCAACTCTTCACCATGTACGAGAAAGAATGCCTGCGCCTGGCGGAAAAGGAGCTGGTCCTGCCGGCCTACGACTATGTCATGAAATGCTCCCACACCTTCAACCTGCTGGATGCCCGGGGCGCCATCTCGGTCACCGAACGCGCCTCGTACATCGGCCGCGTGCGCAACGTGGCCCGCATCTGCGCCGAGGGATACCTGGCCATGCGGGAACGGCTGGGCTTCCCGCTCCTGAAAGGGGGTGCGGCCCGATGAGCACCAAGGAACTGTTTCTGGAGATCGGCACCGAGGAGATCCCGGCCGGCTTCATCCCCCGCGCCATGGCCGAGATGGAGGCCATGATCGGCAGAGAACTGGCCAATGCCCGGCTCTCCTTTGGCGAGATCAGGACCCTGGCCACGCCGCGCCGCCTGGCCCTGGTGGTCACGGGCATCCCGGCGGTTCAGCCGGACGCGGAGATCACCGCCACCGGCCCTTCCAAAAAGGCCGCCTTCGACGCCGACGGAAAACCGACCAAGGCCGCCGAGGGGTTTGCCCGGGGCCAGGGGGTTGATGTTTCCCAACTCACGGTGATCACGACCGAAAAGGGGGAGTATCTGGCGGTGACCAAACAGGAAACCGGCCGGCCCGCCTTTGAACTGTTGTCCGAGATTCTGCCCAAGCTGGTGGCCGACATCCCCTTCAGGAAATCCATGCGCTGGGGTGATCTGGACGTGCGCTTCGCCCGGCCGATCCACTGGATCGTGGCGCTGTTCGACGGCATCGTGGTCCCCTTCTCTTTCGGCAACATCGAGAGCGGCACCATCTCCCGCGGGCACCGCTTCATGGCCAACACGACCTTCCCGGTCAGGGACTTCGCCCACTACCTCGAGGAGTGCGAGCGGCACTTCGTCATCCCGGATCCCGAGCGGCGCAGGGAGATCATCCGCCACGAAATCCATCGCGTGGCCAAGGCCGCCGGCGGGCACATGCTGCCGGACGAGGAGTTGCTGGAGCAGGTCGTCTTCCTGGTGGAATACCCCAGCGCCGTACACGGCACCTTCTCTCCCGAGTTCCTGAAGGTGCCGAAAGAAGTGCTGGTCACCTCCATGCGCAGCCATCAGCGCTATTTCTCCATCGTGGACGGGGACGGAAAACTGATGCCCGGCTTCATCACCATCAACAACACCCTGACCGACGATCCGACCGTGGTGGTAAAGGGGAACGAGCGGGTCCTGCGCGCCCGCCTGTCCGATGCCCGGTTCTTTTTCGAGGAGGATAAGAAGGTCAGGCTGGACGAGCGGGTCGAGGCCCTGAAAAAGGTGGTCTACCAGCAGAAACTGGGCACCTCCTTTGAAAAGATGGAACGGTTCAGTGCCCTGGCCTGCGGCCTGGCGGAACAACTCAACCCTGCTGTCAGGGAACAGACCGCCCGGGCCGCCCGGCTCTGCAAGGCCGATCTGGTTTCCGGCATGGTGGGCGAGTTCCCCGAGGTGCAGGGGATCATGGGACGGGAATACGCCCTGCTGGAGGGCGAAGACGCGGCGGTCGCCAACGCCATTGCCGAGCATTACCTCCCCACCCAGGCCGGGGGCGAGTTGCCGGCCTCCGACATCGGCGCCTTTGTCTCCATCGCCGACAAACTGGACACCATCTGCGGCTGTTTCGGCGTCGGGCTGATCCCCACGGGCGCAGCCGACCCCTATGCCCTGCGGCGCGCAACCATCGGCATCATCGCCATCATCCTGGACAGGGGGTACCGCCTGTCCCTGCCGGCACTGATCGGACAGGCGCTGAACCTGTTGTCCGCCAGGCTGACCCGTCCGGCGGAGCAGGTGGCCGCCGATGTTCTGGAGTTCTTCCGCGGCCGGTTCGTCAACCTGTTGGCCAATGACTTTGCCGGAGATGCGGTTGATGCCGCCGTTTCCGCGGGGTTCGACGATGTGGTGGATGTCAGGGCCCGTATCGCGGCCCTGGCCGAATTCAAGAACCATCCCGACTTCGAACCGCTGTCCGTGGCCTTCAAGCGGGTCGGCAACATCATCAAGGAAGGGACCGACCTGCCGGTGGACCCGGCACTGTTCCAGGATACGGCCGAAGCGGGGCTGTACGAGGCATTCCAGGGCGTGAAGGTTGCCGTGGACAGGAAGATCGCCGAAGGGGCCTGGCTGGAAGCGCTGACCGGGATCGCCACCCTGCGCGGGCCGGTTGACACCTTCTTCGACAAGGTCATGGTCATGGCCGAGGATGAGCGGGTGCGCGGCAATCGCCTGGCGCTGCTGACCGCCATTGCCCGCATGTTCGGGCGTGTCGCGGATTTCGCACGGATCGCCTGAACCGGCAACAATGGCGTTGCCATGAAGCTTTTCTCCACTAACCGCATAACCAGAGAGGCCAACGTATGTCATTCACCACCCGGATCCTTTTAGGCAACGCCGTTGTCATCTTCATAACGGTGGCAGTTATGAGCATCCTGAGCCCCCCGAACCATCTGCTGATCAATCTGGGGATCGGAGTGGTCCTGTTGTTCGCTTCGTCGCTCATTCTGAGCTGGCTCAGCACCAGGGCGTTCACGCCGCTCACCACCGTGACCACGGCTCTGGAAAAGGCCGCCGCGGGCGACCTTTCCGTCCGGGTCTCGATCGGTGGATTCGGTGAAATCGCCCGCCTGGGAACGGCATTCAACACCATGATGAACGACATGAACAAGGCCATGCGCCAGTTCTTCTCGGTTGCGGACATCGTGCGCGACTCGGTCGGCATGGTCAGCTCCACCACCAATTCCATGGCCCTGGCCGCCGAGGACGTGGCCATGCAGGCCGGTACCATCGCCACGGCCAGCGAGGAGATGTCCGCCACATCGGGCGACATCGCCCGCAACTGCCTGTATGCGGCGGAAAACGCCCAGAAGGCGGTGGAACAGACCCACAGCGGCTCCCAGATCGTCCAGAACAGCTCCCGCTTGATGGAGAACATCGCCCAGCGCGTGAACGAGTCTTCCGGGACGGTCGAAAGCCTGGGGCAGCGTTCCGACCAGATCGGCGCCATCGTCAACACCATCCAGGACATCGCGGACCAGACCAACCTGCTGGCGCTCAACGCCGCCATCGAAGCGGCCCGGGCCGGCGAGCAGGGACGCGGCTTCGCCGTGGTTGCCGACGAGGTGCGGGCCCTGGCCGAGCGCACCACCAAGGCCACAAAAGAGATCAGCGTCATGATCAAGTCCATCCAGGGGGAAACCCAGACGGCGGTCAACTCCATGTCCGAGGGGGTGGCGGAGGTCAAGCGGGGCACGGACGAAACGGCACGTTCCGGCGAGGCGCTGGAGGATATCCTCGACAAGATCAACGAGCTGACCATGCAGGTGAGCCAGATCGCCACGGCGGCGGAGGAACAGACCGCCACCACCAGCGAGATCACCCAGAACATCCAGATGATCACCGACGTGGTCAACCGCAACGTGGAGAACGCCAGGAGCACCACCGACGCCACCGGCAAGCTGGCTGACCAGGTGGACGAACTGCACAAGCTGGTGAGCCACTTCCGCCTCGCGAATGCCCTGGAGTGGGACGCATCGTTTGCCACCGGCGTCCCCCGCTACGATGAGCAGCACAAGGTCCTGTTCAAGATGGTCAACGACCTGCATGACGCCATGCAGCAGAAACGGAGCAAAGAGGCCATCGGACGGATCCTGAACGGCCTGGCGGACTACACGGTGAACCATTTTGCCGACGAGGAGCGGAGCTTCTCCCAGACCGGCTACTCCGAGGAGACGCAACACAAGCAACTGCACAAGAAACTGGTCGACCAGGTGGTGGAACTGCAAGGCAAGTTCAAATCCGGCGAAGCGCTCCTCACCCAGGATGTGATCACCTTTCTGCAGGACTGGCTGATCAACCACATCAAGGGTGTGGACAAACGGTACGGCCCACACCTGAGCAAGAACGGAATAAAATGATCGCGATAATAGATTACGGGATGGGGAACCTCCGTTCCGTGCAAAAGGGATTCGAAAAGGTCGGCTCCGAGGCGGTTGTCACCGCTGACCCGCGGGTGGTGCTTGAGGCCGAGCGGGTGGTGCTTCCCGGCGTGGGGGCCTTTGCCGACTGCATGCGCAACCTGGAGCAGGCCGGCTTTGTGGAGCCGATCCTGAAGGTCCTTACCCAGGGACGGCCGTTTCTGGGCATCTGCGTGGGGATGCAACTGCTCTTCAGCGACAGCGTGGAGTTTGGTCTGTATCAGGGGCTGGACGTGATCCCCGGCCATGTGGTGCGCTTCTCCGAAGGGATGCGGCAGGGGGGCGAGGAGTTGAAGGTGCCGCACATGGGGTGGAACCAGATCAGCTTCAACAACCGGCCGCCCGCCTTCGCGGGCATCGACGAGGGGGCCAATGTCTATTTTGTCCACTCCTACTACGTGCGGCCGGACGACGAGGCGGTCATCGCCACCACCACCGGCTACGGCATCGACTTCTGTTCGGCAATCTGGAAGGACAACATCATCGCCACCCAGTTCCACCCGGAGAAATCCCAGGACGTGGGGCTGCGGATACTTAAAAATTTCGCTGAAATGCATTGATCCACGAAGTGCACGAAGGAACACT
>JAATGX010000087.1 GCA_015688915.1 Desulfuromonadales bacterium | reverse complement strand
GCGGCGGTCGCGAACGCATATGTGGCGGATATCACCGCTCCCGAAGATCGTGCCAAACGTTTCGGCATGTTGGGCGCCATGTTTGGGCTCGGCTTCATTATCGGGCCGGTGATGGGAGGATTGCTGGGCGCGATCAATTTGCAACTTCCCTTTTTCGTTGCCGGCGGCTTCGCGATGATCAACTGGCTCTACGGTTATTTTGTGTTGCCCGAGTCACTTCCCGCCGAGCTTCGACGCCCGTTCCGCTGGAGGGTGGCAAATCCGCTGACGTCGCTGCGAACGTTGGCCCGGTTGAGCGGTGTCGGCCAATTGGTCGCCGTGGTTGCCTTGAGCGGGCTTGCACAATTCGTGCTGTACACCAGTTGGGTACTGTACACGACCTTCAAATTCGGCTGGGGACCGCGGGAAAACGGCTGGTCGCTGGCGGCGGTCGGCATCATGTCGTTCATCGTGCGGGGTTTTCTGCTCGGACGTTTGTTGAAACATCTCAGTCCGCGACGACTCGCGGTGGCCGGACTGGTATCGTCGACGCTGGCCTACGTATTATGGGGTGTCGCCAGCCGGGGCTGGATGATGTATGCGGTGATCTTCCTGAATCTGCTCGGTTTCACGGTTACCGCTTCGCTTCAAAGTATCATTTCAGGTGCCGCCGATCCCGAAAGCCAGGGGCAGACCCTGGGAGCGGTGAATTCCGTAAACAGTCTGATGACGGTATGCGCCCCGTTGTTCGGTGCGCCGCTGCTGGCGATGGTTTCCCATTTGCCCCACGGCGATTGGCGGATCGGCGCACCGTTCTATTTTTGCGCCGCGCTTCAAGCCCTGTCGCTGGTTCTGGCGTTTTATCACTTTCGCAGAGAGGCTGCGGGGCAGGTATGAAGGAATGAGGTTAAGGCTCGAAGCTGCCCTCTCGATTCCCTTCTTTACCCATCCAATTCCACTGGTTCGTATTTCGGGCGGTAATGCCCGTATTCCGTCTCCGGGCTGCGCTCTGCCGCCCAGACGAGCAGGGCATCCAGGGCGGGGCAGAGCCCCTTTCCCTGCTCCGTCAGCCCGTAATCCACCTTGGGCGGGACCTGCGGATATACCATTCTCTGCACGATCCCATCCGCTTCCAGAGCCCGCAACTGCTGAATGAGCATTTTCTGCGTGACACCGGGGATGGCCCGTTCCAGCTCCGAAAACCGCATGATGCCGTTCGCGAAGAGGTTCATGATTATCAGCAGCTTCCATCGACCCTCGATGACTCTCAGGGCGTCCTGTATCCCCACCGCGGCCGTTGTCGCGGTTACAATCGCCTGCTTGCTTTCGGGTGAGTACCCTACTTTTTTGTGTGTACCTGACATAGTTGCCCCATAGTTTGTAACACGATATTCTTGATCTGAGTCAAAGCCCATAGTGGCGATTGATGCTACCCTCTCACTGTTCCGAACAAATTCGCCAAAGCGGGGGCGCCGGCTGAATGAAAAGACATATCTCAATCTTCGTGCAAAGGCACCTGGCGATCAATAAAAGGCTTGCCGGGCTGCCGCGCAAGTGCAAAGCCCCGCTTCGGGGGCCGCGACCCCTCATGTCGCTGCGCTATGCCGCCTGGAGTTTTATCAGCGCCACGGTGGGCATCCTTGCCATCTGCGAGATAACCACCCTGGTCGGCCATCCCTTGCTGATCGGCTCGTTCGGCGCTTCGGCGGTTCTCCTTTTCGGTGCCATCGACTCGCCGTTGGCGCAGCCGCGCAACCTGGTCGGAGGGCATGTCGTCTCCGCCACCGTTGCGGTGATCGTGGTCGCCCTCTTCGGCTCCTCGCCCGTGACCATGGCCGTGGGGGTAGGGCTGGCCATCTTTGTGATGAACATGACCCACACAACCCATCCGCCGGGAGGCGCCACCGCCCTTATCGGCGTGCAGGGGGCGGTTGGCCCGATCTTCATCCTGCTGCCGGTGCTGACCGGAGTCCTGATCCTTCTGGCAACGGCGGTCTTTACGAACAATGTGGTCTATCACCGTTCCTACCCCAAACACTGGTTATAGCCCGGAAAGGAAGCTTTGGAGACACCCTTTACCTGTTTATATTCAGGTACCACTACCACCCGGTTTCCACCAGGGTAGCCAGCGAAGAAGGATCAGCCCCCCTATGGCCGCGCCGCAGGCCGATACCGCGGGCCATCCGCCCCACGCATAGCTGGCGCTCGCAAGCGTGGAGCCAAGAGCGCCTCCGATGAAGTACGAGGTCAGGTAAACCGTGGTTACCCTGCTGCGGGAGTCGGCATTGCCACGATAGATTACGCCCTGGTTGGTGATGTGCAACCCCTGTACCCCGATGTCGAGGAGGACCACCCCGGCGATCATCGCCGCCAGACTGTGCCCCCCAAGCCAGATCAGTCCGTATGATGCCGCTATCGACGCCCCAAAGAGGCCGGTGGCGAAGCGGGTCCGCCCGCTGTCCGCCAAACGGCCGGCGCCCGAGGCGGCAAAGGCCCCGGCGGCCCCGGCCAGTCCAAAAAGGCCGATCCGGCTCTCGCTGAAGTGGTAAGGGGGGGCGCTGAGCACGAACGTCAGCCCGGTCCAGAGCACGCTGAAAGCGGCAAAAGCAAGGGCGCCGTACAGAGAGCGCTCCCGCAGCACGGGGTCTTCGAGCGCCATTCGCCCGGTCGATCTCAGAAGCTGAAGGTAGGGGGTATGGGGCCGGTGCGGGTCACGTGGCAGCAGCTTTCCCAGCAACACGATCAGCACCGCCATGGCGCAGAAAGCGAAGACATAGACGGCACGCCATCCGGCAAACTCGGCAATAAGGCCCGAGACCGTCCGCGCCAACAGGATGCCGAGAAGGAGTCCGCTCATGACGGTGCCGACGACCCGCCCACGCGTCGCATCCGGCGCCAGGGAGGCCGCGAAGGGAACAAGCACCTGAACCGCACAGGAAGAAAGGCCGACTATCACCAAGGCGATGCCGAACAGGTGGTATGACGGGCTCCAGGCGGCGGCCAGGAGCGCGACCGCGGTCAGGGTGCAGAGGCATAGTGTCAGGCGGCGCCTGCTGAGCGCATCTCCCAGGGGGACAAGGAAGGCAAGACCGCAGGCGTATCCGATCTGAGTCACGGTCACCAGCAGCCCCGCCTTGGCGGCCGGAACCTGAAAATCCGCCGCAATGCTGGCCAGGAGCGGCTGGCTGTAATAGAGATTTGCAACGACGCCGCCGCAGGTGACAGCAAAAACCAAGGTGAGCATTCCCGACAAGCGTTTTCTCCTCTCGGCACGCATTCTGGCGTACCTTACCGCAGAAATGACTAATTACCCGCCTTCACCATCCATCCCTCACCCAAACGCCTCGCCTGGCATCGCCTCGGCCAACTCCTCCAAGGTGGACACCGACAGGTCGGCCAACTCCGGCCAGCGGAAGGCGCCGCTGCGGTCCACATGGATCGTGGCGGCGCCGGCGGCGCGCCCCACCTGCAGGTCGAACAGGTAGTCGCCCACCATGACCGTTTCGTCCGGCGCGCCTCCCCAGACGGCGAGGAGCTTGCCGATCCCCTCGGGATGGGGCTTGGGCGCGGCTTCGTCCCGACCGAGGATGGCGTCGGAGGTGAAATATCCCTTAAGACCGATCAGGCCCAGGGTGTGGAGGGCGATCTCCCGTGTGTTGCGGGTGAGGATGCCGACGCGGGCGCCACGCCGGAGCAACCGGTCGAGCAGTTGCCCGGCGCCGGGGGCTGCCGCAGTCCTGTCCGCCAACTCATATTCGATCCGGATCAACCGGGCGCGCCGTATTGCGGCCTCGTCCGGTGGCAGGGATGCGAGGAATTGGAGGATATCGGTATCGCTCTCCCCCATGCCGAGCGCGACCCGGATCGCGGGGAAATCATGGACCGGAATGGTTAATGTCCCATCCAGATCGAAGATCCAATAGCGGCGGGAGAGGATGTGATGGCGAGCAGTCATGTCCGCAGAATACCATGTATCAATCGTTCCTGCAACGACCGGTGCAGGCGCGGCCCTGCTCAAAAGGCATTCGCGGTTGACACCCTCCGGGCATATATAGTATCGTTTCAAACCCGTTTATGCCGCGCCGGTCCGCTGTTTGGCGGCGTAAAAGAATACAATCGAACAAGGATGACCGAGCCATGCGCAGCGATACCATAACAAAAGGACTTGAACGTACCCCTCACCGCGCCCTCCTCAAAGGGACCGGCGTGCCGGACAGCGCCTTTGAAAAACCGTTCATCGGCGTGGCCACGAGCTTCACCGACCTGATCCTCGGCCATTCCGGCATGCGTGACCTGGAGCGGCTCATCGAGAAGGGGGTCCACTCCGGCGGCGGCTATTCCTTCTTCTTCGGCATCCCCGGCGTGTGCGACGGTATCGCCATGGGGCACAAGGGGATGCACTATTCCCTCCCCACCCGGGAACTGATCGCCGACATGGTGGAGTCGGTGGCCGAGGCGCACCGCCTGGACGGGCTGGTGCTCCTGACCAACTGCGACAAGATCACCCCCGGCATGCTCATGGCCGCCGCACGGCTCAACATCCCCTGCATCGTGGTCACCGCCGGGCCGATGATGAGCGGCCGCGGCCCGGCTGGCCGTCAATACTCCTTTGTCACCGACACCTTCGAGGCCATGGCCCGCTACAAGGCCGGCGTGATCGACGACAAGGAGTTGAAGGTCTGCGAGGACAACGCCTGCCCCGGCATGGGTTCCTGCCAGGGGCTGTTCACCGCCAACACCATGGCCATCCTGACCGAGACCCTGGGCATGAGCCTGCCGCGCTGCGGCACGGCCCTGGCGGTTTCGGCCCTGAAGCGCCGCATCGCCTTTGCCTCGGGCGAAAAGATCGTCGAGCTGGTGCGGAACGACGTCAAGCCCCGCGACATCCTGACCCGCCAGGCCTTCGAGAACGCCATTCGCGTGGACCTGGCCCTGGGGGGGTCGTCCAACACGGTGCTGCACCTGCTGGCCATCGCCCGGGAGGCCGGGGTGGAACTGCCGCTGGAGATCTTCGACGTCCTGGCCAAGGATACTCCGCAACTGGCGTCCATGAACCCGGCCGGCGAATACTTCATGGAGGACCTGGACATTGCCGGCGGTGTGGCCGGCGTACTGAAACAGCTTGGAGATAAAATTCACGATACGCCCACGTTGTTCGGCCTGACGACGCTCCAGTTGGCCGAGAGCATTCAGAACGTGGACGAGGAGGTCATCCGCCCGCTTGGGAACCCGATCAAGAAGGAGGGGGGCATCGCCATCCTCTCCGGCAATCTGGCTCCCAAAGGGGCCGTCGTCAAGCAGTCCGGCGTATCGGCCCCCATGATGCGGTTCGAGGGCACGGCCCGTTGCTTTGACGCCGAAGAAAAGGCCATGGCCGCCATCATGGAGGGGAAGATCGTCTCCGGCGACGTGGTGGTGATCCGCTACGAAGGTCCCAAGGGCGGACCGGGCATGCGCGAGATGCTGGCCCCCACGGCGGCCATCATGGGGATGGGGCTGGGCGATTCGGTGGCGCTGATCACCGATGGCCGTTTCTCCGGAGGCACCCGCGGCCCCTGTATCGGGCACATCTCCCCCGAAGCGGCCGAAGGCGGACCCATTGCCCTGGTGGAGGAGGGGGACCGGATCCTGCTGGATATCCCGGCCCGCAGGCTGGAACTGCTGGTGGACGAGGCGACCCTGGCGGCGCGCCGGGCCACGTGGCGGGCGCCGGAGCCGAAGATCAAGACCGGCTGGCTGGCCAGGTACGCCAAGGCGGTGACATCGGCCCATACCGGCGCGGTGACCACGGCTGATTAAGTGAGCAATAGGAAAACATCTGCCACGGAGACACAGAGACACGGAGAAAGGCTGAGAAAAGAGTAATTCTGTGTTCCTCTGTGTCTCCGCGTCTCTGTGGCAAAGGCTTTTGACTTTTCATTATCGAGGTAATCCCATGAAAATGAACGGCGCACGAATAGTGCTTGAGTGTCTGAAAAAGGAAGGGGTTGACACGGTCTTCGGCTATCCCGGCGGCACCGTGATCAACCTGTATGACGAACTCTACAGCTTCAAGGATATCCGCCACATCCTGCCGCGTCACGAGCAGGCCGGCACTCATGCGGCCGACGGCTATGCCCGGGCCACCGGCAGGGTCGGGGTGGCCATCGCCACCTCCGGTCCCGGCGCCACCAACACGGTGACCGGTATCGCCACGGCCTACATGGATTCCATCCCCATGGTGATCATCACCGGCCAGGTGCCCACGGCCCTGATCGGCAACGACGCCTTCCAGGAGGTGGACATCATCGGCATCACCCGTCCCTGCACCAAACACAGCTTTCTCATCAGGGATGTGAACGACATCGCCGGTATCATGAAAAAGGCCTTCTACATCGCCCGCAGCGGCCGGCCCGGCCCGGTGCTGGTGGACCTCCCCAAGGACGTGCAGATAGCCCAGGCCGAGTTCAGTTATCCCGAAACGGTCGAGATCCGCAGCTACAAGCCCAACCTGGCGGGGCATCCGAAGCAGGTGGAAAAAGCGGTCGGCATGCTGCTCTCCGCACAACGTCCCGTGGTCTATGTCGGCGGCGGGGCCGTGCTGGGCAATGCGGCCGAGGAACTGACGGCCCTGGCCCGCAAGCTTGCGTTGCCGGTCACCACCACCCTCATGGGACTTGGCTCTTTCCCGGAAAACGATCCGCTCTCCTTGGGGATGTTGGGGATGCACGGCGCCTACTGCGCCAACATGGCCATGACCAACTCCGACCTGATCATCGCCATCGGGGCGCGCTTCGACGACCGGGTGACCGGCAAGGTCGCCACCTTTGCCCCCCATGCCAAGATCATCCACATCGACGTGGATCCAACCTCCATCAAGAAGAACGTGCGGGTCGATCTCCCCATCGTGGGGGATGTCAGGGACGTGCTGGACAAGATGATCAAGCAGGTGGACAAGGGCAGTGTAAAGGCCGCCGAATTCAGGGATGCCCTGGCCCCCTGGCACGAGGAGATCGCCGGCTGGAAGGCCAAGCACCCCATCGGGTACAAGCAGAGCACAACGGTCATCAAGCCGCAGTTCGTCATCCAGAAGCTGCGGGAGCTGTCCGACGACGACGCCATCATCTCCACGGACGTGGGGCAGCACCAGATGTGGACCGCCCAGTTCTTCCAGTTCAACAGGCCGCGTACCCTGCTGACCTCGGGCGGATTGGGGACCATGGGCTTTGGGCTGCCCGCGGCCATGGGGGCCCAGGCCGCCTTTCCCGACCGTCAGGTGATCACCATCTGCGGCGACGGCGGCGTGCAGATGAACATCCAGGAGATGGCCACCCTGGTGCAGAACCGGCTGCCGGTCAAGATCGTCATTCTCAACAACAACTTCCTCGGCATGGTGCGCCAGTGGCAGGAGCTGTTCTTCGACAAGCGCTACTCCTCGACCTGCATGGAACTGCCCATCGACTTCGTCAAGCTGGCCGAGGCCTACGGCGCCAAGGGGTTCAGCACCTCCAAGCCGGGCGAGGTGGAGAAGGTCATCAAGCAAGGCTTCAAGGAAAAGGGACCGGTCATCATGGAGTTCAAGATCGCCCGGGAGGAAAAGGTGCTCCCCATGGTGCCTGCCGGGGCGTCCTTGAACGAAATGGTGCTGAATGCGTAATATAAAGTAAAAGAAAAATCTGCCACGGAGACACAGAGACACGGAGAAAGACGGGAGAACGGCAGAGGACTGATAAGGTTGATCCCGTTATGTTTTTCTCCGTGTACCTCTGTGTCTCCGTGCCTCTGTGATGGAAGTAAGATTCAGACTTTTTGGAGGTTTTTCTCATGCAACATACAATTTCCGTGCTGGTTGAGAACGAGTTCGGGGTGCTCTCCCGCGTGGCGAACCTCTTTTCGGGCCGGGGCTTCAACATCGATTCCCTTACGGTCGCGCCCACCAATGAAGAGGGGTTGTCCCGCATGACCATCGTCACGCGCGGGGACGAGCAGATCCTGGAGCAGATCACCAAGCAGCTCAACAAGCTGATCGACATCATCAAGGTAATAGATTTCACCGATGGCAGCGCCATCGAGCGCGAAATGGCGCTGGTCAAGGTCACGGCCGAGGACGAGAGCCGCGCCGAGGTGCTGCGCATCGTGGACATCTTCCGGGCCAAGATCATCGATGTCACCCCCAAGTCCTACACCATCGAGGCGACCGGCAATCCGGTGAAAATAGACGCGATCCTCGAATTGCTCCGCCCGCTGGGTTTGAAGGAACTGGTCCGCACCGGCGCCGTGGCCATCGGCCGCGGGGCCAAGGGATGGAAGGGG
Organism: Desulfuromonadales bacterium; assembly: GCA_015688915.1. Taxonomy (GTDB): domain Bacteria; phylum Desulfobacterota; class Desulfuromonadia; order Geobacterales; family Pseudopelobacteraceae; genus JACPFJ01. The sequence goes on along the minus strand of JAATGX010000087.1, from coordinate 10,685 downwards.
TAGCCGGCTCTATTTGCAGAACCTTCGCACAAAAACAAGAGACCGCTGCATCCCTTCGGGTTCAGCGGTGAATCCCGGCATCCTGTCGGCGTGTGCGAAGCACAGCGCGTTCCTCGTTCTCTCGGGGAACACAAGCCCTTTATTGACAGCAGGTATTGTCTGGAGCAGATGCCTACCACGAATATTCTCCCCCATTAACAACGACGATCAGATATAATAAATTGTTGATTTGATGTGCTTTCCCGTATAAATTGTGATTTATGGAAATGATACGGGAAAAACATCTGATGGAACTGGGCGAGGATGCGCATCGACAATACATCGACGCCAGGGCTGTCTACACGGCTTGGGAAGATGCACGAAAGGCGGCCGCCGAGGTGCGCGGTGGGATGTACTGGCAGACAAAGGGCGGAAGGGATTATCTCATTCGAACATCAACGGCGAATGCCCAGAAAAGCTTGGGGCCGCGAAGTGGCGAGACCGAGGAAATGTATAAAAGATTCACGGAGCGGAAAAAACTGGCGGCAACACGGGTTGCGGACCTCAGCAAGGAGATGTCGAGACACCAGCGGATGAACAGGGCGCTAAGGGTCGGCCGGGCGCCAAACCTGCTCGTGGAAATCCTGGATAAGCTTTACAAGTCGGGCCTGTCCGAATATTTCACGGTTATAGGCACTCACGCACTGTATGCGTATGAGGCAGAGGCCGGCGCAATGATCCGTGAACCTGACGCACTTGCGACCAGAGATGTGGATTTGCTGTGGGATATCAGGCGCCGGCTGAGTTTTATCGCACAGATGCAGATCTTGGATACGTCGTTCCTGGAGTTGTTGAGAAAAGTCGATCCGACATTCAAGCTCCGTGATGACCAACGCTACACCGCGTATAACAGCAAGGGGTTTGAAGTCGATCTGATCCGCAGGATGAGAAAAGACGGCGATCCGCATCCGATACAGCTTACCGACGATGAGGATGATTTTTATGTGGTGGAAGCGGAGCGGGCCGGCGTTTTGCAGGATGGAGCAACGTTTCAGAGTATAATCGTTTCGACATCCGGACACATGGCACGGATGCGGACCGTGGATCCGGTGATATTCGCAAGGACGAAGCGCTGGTTGTCGGAGAGGGAAAACCGGGCGTTTCGAAAGAGACAGCGAGACTCACTCCAGGCGGATTTGGTGGAAGCCATGCTGGAATATTTGCCGTCGGCGGCAAGATAACCATTACAAGTGGAGCAACTTTGTCGTTGTGTGCCAGGCATGACGCGTGGCCTGAAAAACCGCCCGCAATATGATTGACACTGCCATGCCGATGTAGTATTTTCATTCTTCGTTTAATCAAGGGGTTGAACCGGTTTTCCGGAAATTTTTGCGTGGAGGATGCGATAGCATGAAGGTTTATTATGATCGTGATTGTGATCTGAAGCTGATCAAAAAGAAGAAGGTGACCATTGTCGGTTACGGTTCCCAGGGGCACGCCCATGCCTGCAACCTCAAGGATTCCGGGGTCGATGTGACGGTGGCCCTGCGCAAAGGGTCGACCTCTGCGGTCAAGGCGAAGAATGCCGGCCTCAAGGTGGCGACCGTTGCCGATGCCGTCGCCTCTACCGACCTGGTGATGATACTGACGCCGGACGAGTTCCAGTCCGTCCTCTATCGCACCGAGATCGAGCCGAAACTCAAGAAGGGGGCTACCCTGGCCTTTGCCCACGGCTTTGCCATCCACTACAACCAGATCGTGCCGCGCGCCGACCTGGACGTCATCATGATAGCCCCCAAGGCGCCGGGCCACACGGTCCGCTCCGAGTTCGTGAAGGGGGGCGGGATTCCCGACCTGATCGCAGTGTTCCAGAACGCGTCGGGCAAGGCCCGCAATGTGGCGCTCTCTTACGCCAGCGCCATCGGCGGCGGCCGCACCGGCATCATCGAAACCACCTTCAAGGACGAGACCGAAACCGACCTGTTCGGCGAACAGGCCGTGCTGTGCGGCGGTGCGGTGGAACTGGTGAAGGCCGGTTTCGAAACCCTGGTGGAGGCCGGCTACGCCCCGGAAATGGCCTACTTCGAGTGCCTGCACGAGCTGAAACTGATCGTGGACCTGATGTACGAGGGCGGCATCGCCAACATGAACTACTCCATATCCAACAATGCCGAGTTCGGTGAATACGTCACCGGACCGCGGGTCATCAACGACCAGAGCCGCGCGGCCATGAAGGAGTGCCTGAATAACATCCAGAACGGCGACTATGCCAAGCGGTTCATCCTCGAAGGGACGTCGAACTACCCCGAGATGACGGCCCGTCGCCGCCTCAACGCCGCCCACCCGATCGAGCAGGTCGGGGAAAATCTCCGGAGCATGATGCCCTGGATCCAGAAGATCGTCGACAAGACCAAAAATTAATCCCACGACGCGACCCCCGACACCCCTCTTCCGCCCGGAGAGGGGTGTCTGCGCTTTCAGGCAGGTATAATGAACCATAACGGACCCTTTGCCAGGGAAGGCTACCCATTCATCGCATGTTCCGCAGCAGCGACGCTCCTTTTGGCCCTGCCGGCCGGGAAGCTCTGCTCCGTGGCCCTGGCGATTCCCGCTGCCGTTGCCCTTCTGCTGACCATCTTCATTCTCTACTTTTTCCGTAACCCCGAGCGTACGCCGCCTGCTGGCGAACAAGCCGTGGTCGCCCCGGCCGACGGCGTCGTGATCGTGGCGGAACGCGTTCCCGAAACCCCTTTGGGGACGGAGGCGCTCAAGATCAGCATCTTCATGTCGGTTTTCAACGTCCATGTCAATCGCGCGCCTCTCAGCGGCACGGTCATGGATACGTTCCACCACACGGGTAAATTCTTCGACGCCCGTCACGGCCGGGCCTCGTTTGAGAATGAGCGCAGCGGCATTGTCCTGGAAACAGCTGGCGGCGTGCGGATCGCCTTTGTGCAGATCGCCGGCCTGATTGCGCGGCGGATCGTCAGCTATCCCCGGGTGGGAGACCTCCTGGTGCGCGGTGAGCGCTACGGCCTGATACGTTTCGGGTCGAGAGTGGATGTGTACCTGCCGGTCGACGTGACGCCGCTGGTAAAACTGGGAGACCGGACCGTTGCGGGAGAAACCGTGCTGGGACGTCTGGGGTGATCGGGGAACGTTCGTATGAATAGTGAAGTTCAGGAAAAAAAGGCCGACAGGTCCGAAAGTATCAAGCGCGGGATCTATATCCTTCCCAACCTGCTGACCACCGGCAGCCTGTTCGCCGGTTTTTACAGCCTGGTGGCCAGCATGAACGGCAATTTCGGCAGCGCTGCCGTATGGATATTTGCCTCGGCCATCTTCGACGGTCTGGACGGCAAGGTCGCCCGCATGACCGGCACCACCAGCAAGTTCGGTGTGGAGTACGATTCCCTGGCCGACCTGGTCGCTTTTGGCGTGACGCCGGCCTTGATGGTCTACGCCTGGGCGCTCAAGCCGTTCGGACGTGTCGGATGGCTGGCGGCATTCCTGTTCGTGGCCTGCGGCGCGCTGCGGCTGGCCCGATTCAACGTGCAGGTGAATACCGTGGAGAGCAAGCGTTTCGTCGGCCTTCCCATCCCGGCCGCGGCCAGCATGGTCGCCTCGACGGTGCTCCTGTTCCAGCATTTCGGCTGGCCCAGTTCCTTCAAGCGCCTGGCCATCATCACGCTGATCTACCTGCTGGCCTTCCTGATGGTCTCCGGCTTTCGCTACTATTCTTTCAAAGACCCCGAACTGATCAAACGGCAACCCTTCGGGTCTCTCGTGTTTGCCATCGTGTTGCTGATCATTGTCGCCGCGGAGCCGGTGGTGATGGTCTTTATCATCATGCTGATCTACGTGATCTCCGGTCCGCTGGCCTTTGTCCTGATGTGGCCCCGCCGCCGCAGGCTGGAAAGAGCGGTTCACAAGGGGCGCGAGGCCATTCACCGCGAAGGGGATGCCCGGGGTTGAAACGAACGCGCTACGGGGTAATGTCGTGCAGGGTAGCCGTTACTCCGGCGGGGGTGATTTCCAGGACGGCAAAGGTCGCCTGTTGGGATGAACACATCAGGGTTCCGGGATTGACGAACAGGATGCCCGACAGCGTGACGATCGTTGCATGGTGGGTGTGACCGAACAATACGCAGTCCGCCCTCACATCGATACCCCGCTGTTCAAGCCGGGCCAATCCGCTTTTGACGCCATATCGATCCCCATGCACCAGCAGCAGCCGGTTTCCCTCGTACTCCCGGAGCAGTTCCCGAGGTTCGGTCGAGCCGTGATCGCAGTTGCCGGCCACCCGGATAACTTCGGTACCCATGATGCGGGAGAGCAGTTCGGCATCGTCGCCGCCATCCCCCAGATGGATCACGGCATCGAGCGGTTCGGCCAGATCCCAGGCCCGCAGGGCAAGCGGGTAGTTTCCGTGGGTATCGGAGATGACGAGAATTCTCATCACCCTACTGTACCAGAGACAAGGTTTTCATTAAAACACAAAAAATAGTATGGCGGGTTATCAATCATGTCAAAAAAGGTCATGCTGATCATTACCGGTGGCGCTGTCTTCATGGTGGCCCTGTTCGTCGTGTCGGTCCTGATCGCCAGGGTGCTGCTGGGCACCACGGAGAGTTCCCTGGCGGATAAGCAGGGGGTCGGCCTGGTGGAGGTCAAGGGGATGATCATCGACTCGCGGGAAACGGTCCGCCAGTTGCGCTATTTCCTCAAGAAAGACACCATCAAGGCCGTCGTGCTGCGGGTGGACTCCCCGGGCGGCGTGGTGGCGCCTTCCCAGGAGATCAGCGATGAGGTCAGGAAATTTGCCGCGAAAAAGAAGATCATCGTCTCCATGGGGAGCCTGGCGGCGTCGGGAGGATACTATATCTCCGCCCCGGCCACGCTGATCTATGCCAATCCGGGCACGATCACCGCCAGTATCGGCGTAATCCTCAAACTCTCCAACATCGAGGCGCTCATGGACAAGATCGGCATCAAGTCCTATACGCTCAAGACCGGCAAATTCAAGGATTCGGGCTCACCGCTGCGCAAATTCTCCGAAGACGACCGGGCCATGCTCCAGGCGGTGATCGACAATACCCACGAACAGTTTGTCCGGGCGGTGGCAAGCGGGCGCAAACTGCCGGTGGAGGAGATCCGCAAGATCGCCGATGGCCGCATCCTGTCGGGTGAGCAGGCCAAGGAACTGAAGCTGGTGGACCGGCTGGGGACGCTGCAAGATGCCATCGAGCAGGCCGGGAAACTGGCCGGTATCAGCGGGGAACCGGAGGTGATCCAGGCGCCCAAGAAGAAGCTCGATTACCTGGATCTGCTCGTGGACGGCATGGAGGAGAAATTCAGCGGCACCCTGCGGAGCGCCACCGGCGGGATGCGGCTGATGTACGAAGCGGAGTAGGGGCGGGGACTGATTGGGGACTGGTGATCGGGGACTGGAGACTGGAACCCCGCTTTTTACCAGTCCCTAGTCCCCGATTATTTCCGCTTTTGCAGTCTGGCATGGGCATCCAGCAGGATGCGTTCGGTGGTGGCCCAGTCGATGCAGGCATCGGTGATGGAAACACCGTATTTCAGTTGGCCGAGATCGGCCGGGACCTTCTGGTTGCCCGCCTCCAGAAAGCTCTCGATCATCATGCCGGAGATGGATTCGTTGCCGTCAAGCACCTGCTGGACGACACTTTCCAGTACCAGCGGCTGTTTCAGGTAATCCTTGCTGGAGTTGCCATGACTGCAGTCCACCATGATGGTGGGGAACAGGCCACTCTTTTTCAGGCTTTCCTCGGTATGGGCGATATCTTCAGGGTGGTAGTTCGGTTTGCGTGAACCGCCCCGCAGCACGATATGCACGTCCGGGTTGCCGGAGGTCTGGATGATGGAGGTCCTGCCTTCGCGGTTGATGCCCAGGAAGCTGTGGGGATGCTGGGCCGCCACCATGGCGTCCATGGCGATCTGCAGGTTTCCGTCGGTGCCGTTCTTGAAGCCGATGGGAAAGGAAAGGCCACTGGCCAGTTCCCGGTGGGTCTGGGATTCGGTGGTGCGGGCGCCAATGGCGCCCCAGGAGATCATGTCGGCCACGTACTCAGGCGTGATCGGATCGAGCATCTCGTTGGCGACCGGGACCTCCAGCGCGGTGATCCGGCTCAACAGGCCACGGGCGATGCCGAGCCCCTTGGAGATCAGGTGGGTGCCGTTCATGTCCGGATCGTTGATCACGCCCTTCCACCCGACGGTGGTGCGGGGTTTCTCGAAGTAGACCCGCATGATCAGCAGGAGCTGGTCTCCGACGCGGTGGGACAGGGCGGCCAGACGTTCGGCGTATTCCACGGCCGCCACTGGGTCATGGATCGAGCAGGGGCCGACCACCACCATCAGGCGCCGGTCGCGGCGCTGGAGGATTTCCTTGATTCGATCCCGGCTTTTCATGACGAACTCGCGGTCGTCACCGGAGAGCGGGAATACCTGGCGCAGGTCGGCCGGTGCGATGATGGGGGTGATGCCGGTAATCTTGAGGTTGTTGGTCTTGATCATGGAGATTCACCTTTGGTGCTGAATCGAGTATGCTTGCAGGTTCGTCAGGATAAAACTAATGTCTTCCGTTTGTCAATGGTTCTCGGGATTGACTTTGACCGACGGTTTGCGAGGAGGAGTGTATGGATATGCATGGAGCGCTTGGCTATTTCCTGATCATTGCGGGGACTGCGCTGGGGTTTATGATCGCGGTGGCCTGGGCGATCAAATCGATCATCGCCAGCGAGGTTACCAAACGCTACGAACTGTTCAGGCAGCAGTTGCAAATGGAGGCCAACCAGACGCTCGACCAGTTCAGAAAGTCCATGGCGGAGGAAAAGCTGGTCTTCGGTACCATGATGGACAGCAGGTCCGACTCGCTGGTCCAGTTGTACGGCATCATGATAGACATAGCGAAAAACGGACGGGAGCTCTCGAAGCACGGGTTGAACAATCTCCCTTTTGTCATCGGGCTGATCCAGTCGGTCATGGCGTCGACCCATGAGTTTTTCGGAGCCTACCAGAAAAACGGCATCTATTTTTCCGATGAATTCTGCGCTGCCATGGATGTGCTTCAGAGAAATCACGAAAAGACCCTTGTGGATTTCACGGCCGCGATACAGGCGAAGGTCGCAACCCCCCAGGACGAACAGAGGGCGATTGCAACTATCCAGAAGAGCTGGAGCGCCTTTGAAAACGACATCCCGGCGGCCATACCGAGATGAAGCGGGAGTTCCGCCGGCTGGTCGGTGGCGCGAGCAAGTGGTGGTAGGGTCCGGCATGAGGCGGGCCGCTTTCCTGGATCGTGACGGGACGGTCAACAGGGAAAAGGACTACCTGTACCGGATCGACGAATTCGAGTTCATCCCCGGCGCGCCGGAGGCGGTCAGGATGCTGAACGAGGCCGGTTTCCTGGTGGTGGTCGTCTCGAATCAATCCGGTGTGGCCCGGGGTTACTATACCGAGGACGATGTGGATGCCCTGCACCGTCATATCGACGGTGAACTCGCCAAATCCGGCGCCCGCGTGGATGCATGGTTTTACTGCGCGCACCACCCGGACGGAAAGGGGAGCTACTCCCTCGCCTTCCGCTGCCGCAAGCCGCTGCCGGGGATGCTGCTTGAGGCTGCGCGGCGTTTCAACATTGACCTGGAAGCGTCGGTGATGATCGGCGACAAACTGGTCGATATGGAGGCGGGCGCGGCAGCCGGTTGCCGGACGATCCTGGTCAGGACCGGCTACGGCGCCGAACAGGAGCCGGGGGTCTCGTCCGGGACCGGGGTGTACGACGATCTGCTGGCTGCGGTCAGGGCACTGACCGGCAAGGAAGGAAAATAATTAAAATAATTGACAGCACTTGGAGGTGTAGTGTAAACACCGCAAAAAGCTTTTACAAGAAGCCTTCCAATGACCGCAGACCGCAGATAAGTCATTGCCGTTCGTTCGAGCCTTTGGGCGCAAAAGCCCTAGGGGCTTTTCATATGATGTTCAACGCCGCAGTCCTGTTTTGTCGGCTGAGGCGTTTGTATTTTCTTCAGGAATATTTCCGTTGGCGGGCATTTATATATTTTTGTAAAAGGTGAAAAAGGTCAATTTTATCTGGCATCAACGGGGTGTTTGATTCTAAAAAGAGGAGAGTATGAAGATTGTGAGAGCATGGGGTGCGGTACTGTTGATCGGGATTCTGTTTCTATTGACCGCCTGCGGCGGTGGTAATGGCAGCAGCAGTGGTAACAACTCGATATCCAATGCAGTCTACATCGGCTCAACCTCGCAGGCGACCATTACCGCGAGCAACGCGAAACCGTTAGCCACGACCGCATATCAAAATGTGCAAACCGCCATATCTCTTGCCGCACTGAAAAGAGCCACTGATGTACCAGTAGGTGATCCGCTTGCCGTCACCATCAGCAACATTGTTGAAAAAGACGCGATTAGCGCGGTCATGCCGCAGTTCAAGCCGTCGGCAAAAACCGTAGAGGCCACATCAACGCAGCAGAGCACCGTTAATGGATATTCCGGCTCGGCAACCGTCAGCATAACCGTTGACACTACGAGCGGGAACTGCTTAGGGGTGTTCGCTTTCAACCATTATGTGTCTGCCGCCGGCTCACCTTCGCTGCAGGGAGCCGTTACCTTCAGCGGTGTGTTCAACTCCACCACCGGAGGCTTTGACAGCTTTGCCGTAACGATCGAAGTCCTTATGACTTCGTCGAGAACGTATTCTACGATACTGAACGGAAGCCTCACCGCCAAGACAAGCGGCTCGAGCAAAACGATAACCATGTCCGCCGTGCTCACGGACAGCAACAGCCACAAGTCGAAGGTGGATGGTTACGAGGTTGTGTTGACCGGCTCGTCACTCACGGTAAAGGGCACGTTTTACGACGGTACCAGTGGTTATGTAGTGTTGACGACCGTTACGCCGATTCAGTTGCCCGGCCCCACCGCCGGACAGATTGTGGTCACAGGGGCGAACAACACCAGAGCCAGGCTGACCTTCAACAGCAGCGGGTATGTGGTGGAATACGATTCTGGGAATGGCGTCTGGGTCGTGGTGAACTAAGAGCGGGGCATGTGATGAAAATTTGTTGTGGCAACAAATAAAATATTGGGAGGTTGGTATGTTTAGGAAAGTTAGAAATGCTTCGGTGGTTCTGCTGTCAATGGTGTTTTTGGCTGCGTGCAGTGCTTCTGGTACATTTCAGGTGAAGCAAGAACTGATTGAGCCTGTTAACAATCAGAAAACCGTATCTATCTGGATTAAGTCTGACAAAGTTCAGGAGAGTGAAAGAGAAGACGCAACTAAGGCTTCTAGTTTACTTCAGGAAAAATTGTATGCGCGCCTTGTCTCGGAGGGTTTGTTTAAATCTGCCGTCATTTACCCCAACAAAGGTGATTACAATCTGGAAGTGGACGTGCTCGGCGTGCGACTGGTTTCAGGTGCTGCGCGCATTTGGTTGGGCGTAATGGCGGGTGCGAGTGGGATGGAAGCAAATGTTTTGTTGCGTGACGAAACGAGTAAGGTTTTGACAGAGTTCCACGCGGATGGCAGTTCTGCCACGCATCCGCTTTCATCTGAATCTGGGTATGAGAATGCTGTCAATGCGTTGGCAACTGAGATTACCCAAGCCATAAAAACGAGATAGTTAAGAAGAACATATTTGATTGACCACGAAGGCCGCCCCACTTCATGAAACATGAGGTGGGGCGGTTTGCGTCCAGGAATGGATTGTCATTTTCAAAGATGCAATCGGGAATCCAGGTCTCTGATTCTCCTTGATTTACATTGCCACTTGTCGTGAATGATGGTAAATATTTATACATATATTTATGAGGTTAAGCGGAGTTTACCATGTTAAAAAATTATGAAGCGGTTTATCACAACGGCCATTTACATTGGCTGGGTATGCCGCCACTGCGGGAGATCGAGAAGCGTCATGTGGTGGTAGTTGATCTGGACAAGGGTGCCACCAGGCCCCCGGTAGATATCCGCCAATTACTCGCACAAACTCGTGGTTGTCTCAGGCCTCTGAGATCAATCGACGAAATTGATCAAAACATTTCAGGCATGCGGTCGGAATGGAACAGGGCATGGGATCGGTAAACTTAGGGTATGTTTCCTTGGAGTTTTGACCGGAATGTGCGAGGCCGTGAGCCAAACAGATACCAAGTCAGCAAATAGGATGTAACCCTTGAAGATACATGGTATTATCTGGCTTGAAGACATTGTGGAAAAGATGGAGCGAAAACACGCGGTTTCCCAGCAGGAGGTTGTTGAAGTGCTTGCCGGGTCGCCGCGTTACCGTTTTGTCGAAAAAGGAATCTGGCGGGCGAAAATGTCTACGCCGGTTTCGGTACGACGGAAGCTGGACGTTTTCTGATAGTTTTCTTTGTACACAAAGCAAACAGGAAGGCGCTGGTGATATCCGCACGCACCATGACGGACAGCGAGAGGAAACGATATGAAAAAGGGTAAGAGCAGTATTTCCAAGGCGTCTTCGTATGCGGAGATGGGTGCATATTGGGATGAGCATGATCTAGCAGGTTGTTGAATTTTAACTAGCTGTTTTTGCTGATTTATGATACATTTTTGCGCATAATACTTCGTAATCCTTGAGGAAAATTATGCGCGGACAAGACAGCCGGACTGAAGCACTCTTTGCGTATGTGACTCCAGAATC
>JAATGX010000185.1 GCA_015688915.1 Desulfuromonadales bacterium | reverse complement strand
TTAACGTTTGCCGGATCGGCATCTGGCCTGCACCCGATCAGGCCAGGGGTCAAGCTACGCTCGAGCCTCAATCATCGGAGAGGGGATATACGACCGAGCCGCGCCTATACCAGATGCAACCCCTTCCCCGGATCGAAATTCCTTTCTTCATGAGGTGGCCGCCGTGGTTGAGAGTGTTTGCCAGGACGCGGGAGCGGTACTCACCTGAATGCGCCGCTGACTAAAGATGACTTAAAGCATCAAGATAAAATAGGAAGAAGCGCCCAACAAGGGCCAAGACCATGACCGCCCAAACTACCGGGCGGCAGGTCAGGCCCATGCCCGTTAGCTCTCAAAGGAGAAAGACATGCCTTATCTAAATTTAAGAGTTTCAATGCAGGATTCATCTGAGATTGCAGAAAAGATTGCAGCGGTATTGATGAAACACACAAGTGAAGTATTGGGTAAGAAGCCTGATGTCACATCCATCGAGATCGATTTCATATTACCAGACAAATGGTTTGTCGGAGGAGCGCGCATAAGCGATCTAAAAGCCATTACGTTCTTCCTCGATATAAAAATTACAGAGGGAACAAATACAAAATCAGAGAAAGCGAAATACGTCAAAAACGTGTTCGCTGATTTTGATGCCATTTTTGGTCCAATTACTCCGGCTAGTTATATTGTGATACATGATTTGCGTGCAGATTCGTGGGGCTTTCAGGGGCTCACTCAAGAATATCGGTTCATTCAACCTCAACCAGACCGGGAAGCGCTCTGAGGGCTGGCTGCGCTTAGCGGAAAATTAGTGCTAATCAGGCTTACTAACAGGTAATGGAGTTGCCATGGTATTTAAACCCCTGTCGCGCAAATTTTATCTGAGAGATTCCATCCAGGTGGCGCGGGAGCTTATCGGCAAAGAATTGGTTCACAGCTCATCAGTCGGTATCACATCGGGAGTTATTGTCGAAACCGAAGCTTATATGGGCGTAACCGACCCCGCCTCTCACGCCTTTGGCGGCTTACGTAGCAAACGTACAGCGGTCATGTATCTACCGGGAGGACGGGCATACATCTATCTGATCTACGGCATGTACAACTGCATGAATGTTACCGCACAAAAGGAAGGCGTGCCGGAATGCGTTTTGATCCGCGCTCTCCAACCGGTACGGGGAATCGAAATAATGCAGGCGAGAAGGGGGCTGAAAAATCCGGAGAGCGTTATAAATCTTACGAATGGGCCCGGAAAGCTCTGTCAGGCCATGGGGATAGGCGCTGATCTCTACGGAGCGGACCTGTGCGAAAAGAGGCTTTTTGTGCAGGAAGCGGAGATTTTCACCGATGGAGAAGTTGGAGTATCCAGGCGGCTCAATATCGGGTATGCCGGTAGTGCCCAGGATTTCGAGTGGAGGTTTTACTTGAAAGGGAATCCTTTCGTAACGAAGGCTTCTTTTTAAATCGGCGGGGCGAGGGATCGCGTCTCCAAATCTCAAAAGATAGGGTGAATTGAGGTCCCAACACGGCTTAAGACCCGCTGGAAGCGGGTCAAACCCGAGCCGTTGGACAAAATAAATCAGGGGATCATTAACCAGTGGGCCGTATAAACTTCACTAGTCTCACCACCCGCCTGATTCTGTTGGGCATGGCGTTCATCATCCTGGGAGCCGTCGGCCGGGCTTTCCTGCTCGGCAACTACCTGCGCAAAAGCGTGACCGAACTGGCCTCTGCCCAGTTGCTGACGATGTCCGAGTATGTTGCGAAGAACATCGACCACAACATCGTGGAGCGTCGCCAAATGCTGGAACGTATGGCGGCAAGGCTTCCGCCTGCGTTGCTGCACGACCGGGAACAGTTGGGGAAGTGGCTGGGCGAGCGCTATGACATCAACCCGGTGTTCTCACGGGGCATGGTAGTGCTCGACGCATCCGGTGCGATGCTGGCCAGCTATCCCGCAATGGCCAAACTGGCCAACAAGTCGTTCTCGGATCGTGACTATTTTCAACAGGCACTGAAAGGCGAGTTCGCAATCGGCCGGCCCGTCATCGGGCGTATTTCAAACGCACCGGTGTTGCCGATGGCGATCCCGTTGCGGGATGGCGCCGGAAACGTGTGTGCCGTGCTGGCTGGGGTGTCCGCACTTAATTCCCCGGATTTTCTCGATTCGTTGTATACCACCCGTGTCGGCGTCACGGGCGGTCTGGTGCTCGTGTCGCCGCGCGATAGATTGTTCGTCGGCGCTTCGGACGCCAATCTTGCTCTCACCCCAACTCCGGAAGAAGGCAGGCATCCGCAACACGATCGCGCCATGAAAGGGTTTCGTGGCGTGGGGATCGATAACAGGTTCGGCACTGAAGAGCTGGCCGCCATCGCTTCGGTGCCGAGCAGCGGCTGGTTTGTCGTGGCGCGGCTGCCGACCAGCGAACTCTTCTTGCCGCTCAACCGTCTGCGGCAATTCATTCTGAATAACACGATGATCATCGCGCCGATTTTCCTGATCGTCATGATATATGTGTTACGCCGGGTGATGCGTCCGCTCAAGAGCGCCGCATACCATGCCGACCGGATGACGCGCGGTGAACTCCCTTTCGAGCCGTTGCCGGTGGTGCATAACGATGAAGTCGGCCACCTGACGGCGGCATTCAATCGCGTTCTGTCGAAATTGATTGAAAGTCGTTCCGAGCTTGAGCATCTCGCACTTCACGATACTCTGACAGGTCTGCCCAACCGTCAGTTGCTGGCTGACCGGATGGAGTTGGCGTTGGCGCGGCTCCAGCGCAACCAGGGCCGGATCGCCGTGCTGTTCGTGGATTTGGACGGCTTCAAGCAGGTCAACGATGTGCTGGGGCATGGGGCGGGAGACGCGGCGTTGCGCGCAGTGGCTGAGCGCTTGAGTAAATCGATGCGCGGTGAAGATACGTTGGCGCGGATGGGTGGGGACGAGTTTGTCATCCTGATTTCCGACCTGGGTGATAACGCCGAAGATGTGGCGAAGCTGGTGGCAAACAAATGTCTGAAAGTTTTTCAACAGCCCTTTATCATCCACGACACCCCCTACCAGTTGGGGGCTTCCATTGGCATCGCCATCGGCACTGGCGCATCGTCGGTCGACAAGTTGCTGATAGCTGCGGATCAGGCGATGTATCGAGCCAAAGATGCGGGCTGTGGCAGATACTTCTGGGCGTAGTTGCGGTAATCACCAAAGGGGCAGTCGGGTCAGTTATGAAAGAATAAAAGCTGAAGAAAGAGAAATTTCAAGCAGGAAGTAAGACCGGGGTGGAATTGAGCCGGCAGCGACCACTTTCGAAACTTGAGCAGCGGGGGCTTATCCAGGCCTTCGAGTATACCTATGAATTGGCATGGAATGTCCTCAAGGATTTCCTGATGAATCAAGGCAACAAAAATATTTACGGTTCCAGGGATGCTATCCGGGAAGCGTTCAAGGCAAACCTGATATAAGATGGCGAGGGTTGGATGGACATGTTCAAGGACAGAAACATGACGTCGCACACCTACAACGAAGAGACCGCCAATGAGATAGCGGAAAAGATCATAAACCGTTATTATTCAATCGTTCGAGCATTTGAAAATAAAGGTCTGGAGTTGCTTGGTGCCAACCAGTAGCGACAATACAAAATTTGGCCTCAAGGAAAGCACTATCGCGAAGATCAACGAAGTGTTTTCCGCTGTGCCGGAGATCTAACAGGTAATCCTTTACGGCTCGCGGGCCATGGGGACATACCGCAACGGTTCGGACATCGACCTCACCATCAAGGGGGAGGCTGTTACGCATTCACAATTGCTGCGGATCGAGAATCAGTTGGATGACCTGCTGCTTCCCTATACCATCGACCTCTCCCTGCTGCACCGGATAGACAACAATGACCTGCTCGACCACATCGAACGGGTTGGGGTCGTGTTCTATGAATGAAAACCATAATCGACAAAAAAACAGGAGATAACCGGACATGAAACTCAATGAGCAGGAACGCGAGGCGGTGTATAAGGTCATCTTCAGCCGACGCGATGTCAGGGGCGAATTTTTGCCGGATATGATCCCGGATGATGTCTTGTCGCGCATCCTGACGGCAGCGCATCATGCGCCCAGCGTCGGCTTCATGCAGCCCTGGAATTTTATCGTGGTGAGGGATCCCGAGGTAAAGCGCACGATCAAGGCCGGATTTACGGTTGCCCATGGCGAAGCGACGCAAATGTTTGAGGGTGAGAAGCGGGAGATCTACAAATCCCTGAAGCTGGAGGGTATTACCGAAGCTCCCGTCGGCATTTGCGTCACCTGTGACAGGACACGGACAGGACCTGTGGTAATCGGCCGAACCGCTAATCCTGAAATGGATCTCTATAGCTCGGTCTGCGCCGTGCAAAATTTGTGGCTTGCGGCCAGAGCGGAGAATCTGGGAGTCGGCTGGGTCAGCATCATTCATCATGATGCGTTGAGGGAGGCTTTGGGGATTCCCCGGCACATTATCCCCATTGCCTATCTTTGCATAGGGTATGTGTCGTTTTTTCACGAAAAGCCGGAGTTGGAGAAGGCCGGATGGTTGCCACGGGCGGACATCGAGTCATTGGTCCATTATGACCAGTGGCGACCCGACACATGAAACAACAGGAGCCGGTTTCGGCCCAATGATTATGAAAGAACAGTGATAACCATGAAAGAAAAACCGGCTAAACCCGAACAGTACGACTTCTTCGCCTTCCTCTCCCGCATGCGCTACATCAGCCGCTGGGGGCTGATGCGCAACACCGTGCCGGAGAACATCCAGGAGCACTCCCTGGATGTGGCGGTGATCGCCCATGCCCTGGCCGTGATCCGCACTACCTATTTCAACGGCAACCTGGACCCGTCCCGGGCCGCGCTGTACGGCATCTTCCACGATGCCAGCGAGATCTTCACCGGCGACATGCCCACGCCTGTCAAGCACTTCAACCCCAACTTCAAAAAGTCGTTCCACCAACTGGAGGACAGGGCCCGCAAAAAGCTGCTGGCAATGTTGCCGCCGGAACTGGCAGTGGAGTACGAGCCGCTGTTCTTCTTCGAGCATGAGGAGGAGTACGTGGAGCTGGTCAAAGCGGCGGACAAGATCGCGGCCCTGGTGAAGTGCATCGAGGAGGAGAAATCGGGTAACTTGGAGTTCCGCCGGGCCGGGGCCGAGCATCTGGAACAGCTCTCGGCCAGCCCGCTGCCCGAGGTGCGCTATTTCCTGGAAAAATTCCTGCCGGGCTATCGGCTATCGCTGGATGAGTTGAATCTGGGGTAGGGGAGAATGAAAAAGACCTCCGGGGTAGTGAAAACCTCGGAGGTCTTGTCGTTAATCACCGAATTGTTCACCAATCAGCACACCAAGTAGGGTTGCACCGCCGCGTCGTCCAGATCGTTCACCGAGGAGACGGTTCTCTCCCCGTCGTTGTCGCGGATAAGGATACGGCAGGCAGCGGCCGGGTCCGCCTTGGTGTAGCGCAGCAGGATGCGACCGGCCAGATCCAGATTCCTGCTGTCCTGGCGGCCGACGATCACCCCCACCGGGGTATTGCCGTCGAGCCAGGTGATGGCCGCCTCGTCCGGTTGCCGGACCGATTCCAGCAGGTTGTTGTCCGATTCGTTGCGGCCGATGATGACCTTGGTCCGTTCGCCGATGCGGAAGTGGCGGCCGATCTTGAGCAGGCGGCAGTCCCGCAGGTTGAGTTCATCGGCGTGATCGAACATGTCCCGCACCTTGGGCACAAAAGAAAGTTCGGTCAGCAGGCAGCCGCCGGCCGGGCAGGGGTAGTTCTTCACATCCAGGTCGTCGGCCAGCTCAAACTGCTCCTTGCGGGAACGCCCCTTGATGGCCAGCAGCTTGTCCCGGTCCACCCATCCCTCTGTTTCCGGGATGGTCGGCTCGAAGTGCCGGGCAGACAGGGGGCGCAGGATCAGCCCTTCCAGACCACTTTCCCGCTCGATGACCCGCAGAGTGTCGCGGCGCTGGCTCATGGGGCGCTGGCCCAGCACCTCGCCGGTGATGACGAAGTCGGCGCCGCTTTCAGCCATATATTCCTTGGCCTTGCGCAACAAGTAGATGCGGCAATCCACGCAGGGATTGACCCCTTTGCCGTAGCCGTGGGCCGGATTGCGGACGATCTCCAGGTAGTCGAGCCCCTTGTTCATGACCTTGATCGGGATGGCGAATTCCTGGGCTACGCGGACCGCCTCGGACTTGCAACCGGAATTTTTGCCGGTACAGGTGCAGAAAGGGGAGGTGAAGTTGAGGGCCTCCACCTGGACGCCCTGGTCAAGCATCATCTTGACGGCCAAGGTGGAGTCGAGCCCTCCGGAAAGGAGGGCGAGGGCTTTGCGTTTCTGCATGAAAAGAGCTCCTGGGGCTCCATGGCGGGATTCATCTCGATTGACAGGTATCGCGCCACAGGACCGACTTTTCAGAAAGGCTACCATGGCGGGCTTGGGAATGTAAAGGCCTGATACGGTTCTCAGCGGGAATAGCCATCAGGTCTCCGGGCGAACCTTTACGGAGCGCTCGGTTGCCGGGCCTCCAACTCCCTGACCCGCTCCTTCAGCTCCTTTTCCCGTTGCCACCGGGCCGTGACGTCGCGGATTATGGATGCCACCCCCAGCATTTTACCGTTCGCATCCTTCAGCAATGCCAGGGAGAATTCGGTGGAGATGCGCGTGCCGTCCTTGCGCAGGGCGGGGGCGGAAAGCAGGTCGATGCTGTAATGGCTGGCACCGCTCTCCATGACCCGGTAGTAGCCGTCCCAATGCCGCTGGCGCAGATTTTCCGGGATGATCAGATCCAGGGACTGTCCCAGCGCCTCATCGGCGCCATAACCGAACATCCGTTCCGCACCGCCGTTGCAGAGGCGGATGACGCCGTTCCTGTCGGAAAATATGACGGCATCGTTGCTCTCTTCCACGATCTTGTTGCAAAGCCATTCCTTCAACAATGATTCTTCCATGATTGCTCCCTCCCTGTTCCCTGTTGCGGGCGATGGTTACGACTGACGTTCGTAGTCGGCCACCACGGCCT
This sequence comes from Desulfuromonadales bacterium, assembly GCA_015688915.1. Lineage (GTDB taxonomy): Bacteria > Desulfobacterota > Desulfuromonadia > Geobacterales > Pseudopelobacteraceae > JACPFJ01. The sequence continues at coordinate 17,031 of JAATGX010000185.1, read as the reverse complement.
CGTAGTGTGCCGCGAAATCGGCCGGAGTCCGCGACTCGGCCGCCGCATATCCCGTAACGATCCCGTTTCTGAGGGGTTCGGGAATTAGCCGCTCGGCAAGCGGGTAAAGGATGTCGTCCTCCTTGGCGATATGCTCCCGCAGCAGGCTGGCGTAGGCCTTGGCGTGCTCCGCCATGGCCGCCTCCCGGCCGGGCAGTCCGGCCCGGGCTTCCATGGCGGCTGCTTCCAATGCCCTGACATGGGCGCGTCCCTGCTCGTGCTCCATCAGCATGGCCGCCACCGGACTGTGGTCGCGGGGCATGCCGTTGTTGATCAGAGCCTCGAAGAGCACGTCCTCCTCCTTGGCGTGGTGAAAGCGGTCGGCATAGTTCCTGATGAAATCCACGCCGTCCAGGTAGAACTGCCAGTTGCCGCAGCATCCCTCGGCGGTGCGGGCCACGTTGGCCTCCAGGAGGCTGATCATGCGCAGGATCAGCCGGTGCTCGTTGACCAATGTCCGGGTAATGTCGGTTTTCATCAGTTCCTCCGTTCTCCGTCAATGCCGATGGTGATGCTCTCCAGGGGGATTGCCTTGCCGCTCTTTGCCAGCGCCTCTTTGACCATGATGTCCAGTCCGCGGCAGCAGGGCACCTCCATGATGGCCACGGTGACGCTCTTGATATCGTTGACGCTGAAGATCGCGGCCAGTTTTTCCACGTATCCGGTGGTGTCGTCCAGCTTGGGGCAGGCGATGGCCAGGGCCTTGCCTTTGAGCAGGTCCTGGTGCATGCTCCCCATGGCGAATGCCACACAGTCCGCACAGACCAGGATGTCCGCATTCCGGAAGTAGGGGGCCGTTGGGGGCACCAGGTGGAGTTGCACCGGCCACTGTCGCAGCTCGGAGCGGGCCTTTACCTCAGTCGCGTCGTTGGTTTCCTGCCTCTCGATTGTCCTAGCCATGCTGCCGGGGCAGCCGCATCCCAGATTTTCCATGATTCATGCTCCTTTCATTGCCAGATGGTCATTGATTTCCCGTTCGATTTTTGCCTCGTCCTCCGGTGACAGCCCGTGAATGGAGACCACGTCCTTGAGCAGGCAGACGCCCACCTTGCAGGTCACGCAGCCGATCTCATAGCGGTTGAGGATCTCTCCAATCCCGGGGTATGTCTGCATTACATCCTGAATGGCCATGTCGCCAAGGCCGTTGCCAAATTACATGACGAACCTCCTCGTATCAAGTATGATTGCAGCATACCTTCGGTAAGCGGGAAAATTAATGACGCGGGTCAAGGTTTGACGAAATGGTGCGGATGGCTTTTACGTTGCAAGGCATAGAGGATTCGGTAAATTGACTATTTTTGTGAGGGGGCCATGTCGGTGAATACGCACGAGATTCTGAGCAGGTACTTTGCGGGCGAAGCGCTGGAGGTTATTCTTACTCATGGCCGGATGGTGGCCGAGCTGTCGTTGGCTGTAGGAAGGCAACTGGCGCTGTCGAATGCGGAGTTGCGCTTTATCGAAGAGGCGGCCATGCTCCACGATATCGGTATCTGCCGGGTTGAGGCCGAGGCAATCGGGATGCACGGTGAGCATCCCTACATCATGCACGGCATCCTGGGGCGGGAGATCCTTGAAGGGGAGGGGCTGCCGCTGCATGCCCTGGTGTGCGAGCGGCATATCGGCGTTGGCCTCACCGAGGCCGATATCATCAATCAGCGTCTGCCGCTGCCTGTTCGCGACATGTCGCCCACTACCCTGGCGGAGGAGATCATCTGTTTTGCCGACCTGTTCTACTCCAAGAAGCCGGGCAAACTGGAGCGGAGAAAACCGGTGGATAAGGTCCGCGCCAAGCTGGCAGGGTTCGGTGGAGACAAAATTCAAATATTTGACTCGTGGCTGAAGCGGTTCGGGGAGGCGCTGCGATGACGGAGAATTGCTGGGGCTCTTGTGCAACTATGCGTTGAATAAAATGAAAGGCCCGCTGCAAGAGCGGGCCTCTTTTTTTCTTGGTTCACCCAATTTCATGGGTTTCAGGCTTTCATTCGGCAGCCTGTGGTTGAAAACCTATGTTCCTGAAAAGCCAGGCGGAGTGTCCTCGGTCATACGTAGGGTTCTCCTTTTTCTGCAATTTGCATCGTCTCCTACGGTGTTGCTCCTTTTACTGCCGTATTTCTGATGCAGGTAGCGCTACCTTGATTTATTAATATACCAATCCGAGTAAAAAAACAGTCTGTTTTTAATTTTCTTGTCGGCGTATACTTCCCGAATTGTGGCGATTCGGTCGGCAGACCTCATGTTAGTTCTTTGCCACTAGCCCCAGCCTGTCTATCCTGGCCTCGAAAACCGGTTTCAGAGTCTTCCTGGAATGTGGGACACATTTCCCCATTCGTCCCAACAACTTGAATTCGCCACGATGCTTCGCAAGTTATTGCCGTTTATCACGCCAAAAAAGTGAGTGTATACCAATGCCCCGTTTTCGTTGTGCGCTCAGCCTGTTGTTGCTTCATCTCCTGGTCGGAACATCCTTTGCCGATGCCCCGGACGAGAACAGGGCTGCTGTCGAGGCCCGCTACAGGTATACCGTTCCCGGCTTTTTCGGGGACTTCAAGGCAATTGGTTCCGTTCTGGTCGTGCAGAAAGAGGGGCTCAGGGCCAACAGGCCCTCGGCCCTGTTCAAGCCGACGGTCATCACGGACAGCCGGGTCGTTGCGTCCGGAGGCGGTGATCTGCCGCTCGGGGGCAACTTGGACGGCATCCTGAAGCCGGGCGACCAACTCCATGTGTACGGCATTCGCAGCGGAGAGGACTACATTGATCTGGACCTCTTCACCGTCAAGGCCTTTGTCGTGACCGGGGCACGGGGGGCGACGCCACTGCAGGCGACCACCCGTTTCCAGTATGCGGGAGGGCTGGGTGCGGTCGGTTCCCGACAGGTCATGAAGGATATCGCCCAATGGTTCAGGTCGGAGGAGGAGATTCGCCATGCCCCGGAGGCCAGGGAGACCAGGACCATTCACATGGGGCAAACCCTCGAAGAAGTCACCGCGATCTTCGGAGCGCCGGAAAAGAAGCTCCTGCTCGGCCCCAAGGCCGTGTTTGTGTACCGGGACGTAAAGGTGGTTTTCATCGACGGTAAGGTCGTAGACGCCGAGTGATGGGGAGGGTGAGTTTCCCCCCGGTGAAAAAAGGTTGAAAAGGCTCCGACCTTTGGTTGTGTGTTTCCAATGAAGCTGTTATTATATTTTGTCGGTGTATAGGGAGGTATGGTTTCTGCGCGAACGCTTCATCATGGGATAACATCAACAGGAGGACGTCATGTCGGAATCGAAACTAACGTTGAGCTTCGGAATGAAGATCCTGATCATGGTTCTGGTGAGCAGTATCGGCCTGGCGCTTGTTATCGGCATTATTTCGTTGAAGCAGTATATCGGCTCCTACCATGACTTCATCGACTCCTACAGAAAATCTCTTTTCAGTGATTTCGACAGCCAGGCACGCAGCGAGGTCGAGACTGCGGTCAGCATGCTGCAGAAAATCTATGAGCGGCACCAGAAGGGGGAAATCTCCCTTGACGACGCCAAGAAGCTCGGAGCCGACCTGTTGCGCGCCCTCAAGTTCGGCAAGGATGGTTATTTCTGGGCAGACACCACTGATGGCGTGAATGTCGTGCTTCTCGGCAAACCGTCGGAGGGGAAGAGCCGCATCGACCTCCGGGACGAGAAGGGCAAGTACCTGATTCGCGAAATTATCGAGAAGGCTAAGCAACCGGGTGGTGGCTTTACCGATTACTGGTTTCCCCGGGCCGGTGGTGATACCGCTCTGCCGAAGCGCGGCTACAGCCTGGAGTTCAAACCATTCCAATGGGTCGTGGGCACCGGCAATTACGTGGATGACCTGGACGCGTTGGTCAAAAAGGCCGCGGATGAGAATTGGCGGCATCTCGTGCAGGGGGGGTACCTGATTGTCGGTGCAACGGTTGTTTTCGTCATTCTTATCTCCATTGCCTCTGTTGTCACCACCCGGCGCCTGCTGCGGCATATCGGCACCGAACCGACGCACCTGGCGGAGATAGCCTCGCAGGTTGCCGAGGGTGACCTGACCATCCGCCTGGAACAGGGCAAGGGCGGCGTTTATGACGCCATGCGCTCAATGGTTGATAATCTGCGGCAGATCATGGACAAGGTCAATCAAAGCGCCATTGAGGTTTCGTCGGCATCGGTGGAATTGAGCAGCAATGCCGAGCAGATGTCCTCGTCGTCTCACGAGGTGGTGAGCCAGGCCGAAACCGTTGCCACCGCCAGTGAAGAGATGGCGGCAACCAGTTCGGATATTGCCAACAATTGCCATCAGGCGGCGGAAAGCTCCCAGCAGGCCTGCGCGACCGCGCAGACTGGCGCCGTGATAGTCAGAAACACCGTGGACGGGATGAATCGCATCGCTGACAAGGTGCGCAGTTCGGCACTGGTTGTGGAACAGCTCGGCACACGTTCTGACCAGATCGGGGAGATCGTGGCCACGATCGAGGATATCGCCGATCAGACCAACCTGTTGGCCCTCAACGCGGCCATAGAGGCTGCCCGCGCCGGTGATCAGGGGCGTGGGTTCGCCGTGGTTGCCGATGAGGTGCGGGCGCTGGCGGAGCGGACCACCAAGGCGACCCATGAAATCGGCCAGATGATCAAGAGCATCCAGTCGGAGACACGACAAGCGGTCAAGGCCATGGTGGAAGGTGTCAGTGAGGTAGAGCTGGGCACGACGGAGGCATCCAAGTCCGGAAAGGCGCTGGAGGAAATCCTGGAAAAGATCAACGACGTCACCGGCCAGATCAACCAGATTGCCACCGCTGCCGAGGAGCAAACCGCCACGACCCGCGAGATATCGAACAATATCCAGAAGATCTCCGATGTGGTGGAGATGGGGGCGAAGAGCTCCCAGGAGATCTCCAGCTCCTCTTTGAACCTTTCCACACTCTCGGTCGATCTGCAGGATCTGGTGCGGAAATTCCGCCTGTAGCGGCAGGGACGCGAGGTCCGGTTTTCCGGATTGGTGGGTCATGAGCAGGTAGTCACCTGCCGGGCAATCTTGAACAAGGAGCCATTCCATGAACGTGCTTGTCGATCTCTGTATCGTGCCGATCGGTGTCGGCGTATCGCTCTCAACCTACATCGCGGCTTGTGAGAAGGTGTTGACCGAAGCCGGGCTGAAGACCGCGTTGCATTCCTACGGCACCGACATCGAGGGGGAGTGGGACGACGTGTTCGCGGCCATCAAGCGCTGCCACGAGACGGTGCACGCCATGGGCGCACCGCGCATCACCACCACCATCAAGCTCGGCACCCGCACCGACCGTGTCCAGACCATGGAGGACAAGGTCATCAGCGTACAGGAAAAGCTGTAGGCGGGGATCATTGCTTTGTTTGTTGTTGCTTTTCACGGGGCTATCCAGTATAAATACCACTCCTGTTTTACATACCCCATCACCCTCCAGGCGGCCCCCTTGCAGCAGAACGCACCGACAATCAAAGACCTTCGCGACCGGATCGACGGCATTGACGACCAGGTCGTCGCCCTTTTGAACGAGCGGGCCCGCGTCGTGATCGAGGTCGGCCGGCTCAAGTCCGGCAGCAACCAGGAGTTCCACGTCCCCGGTCGTGAGCGCCAGATCTACGAACGTCTGCAAGGGCAGAACCCCGGTCCGTTCCCCAACGACGCCCTGAAGAGCATCTACCGCGAGGTCATCTCCGCCTGCCTTTCCCTGGAATCCCCCATGAAGGTGGCCTTTTTGGGACCAAAGGCGACCTTCAGCCATCTGGCCACCATGCAGCAGTTCGGCCTGTCCGCCGAGCTGGTGCCGCTCAAGTCCATACCCTCGGTCTTCGAGGAGGTGGAGAAGGGGAAGGCGCTTTACGGAGTGGTGCCGGTGGAGAACTCCACCGAGGGGGTCGTGTCCCATACCCTGGACATGTTCGTGGAGAGCAACCTCAAGATCACCAACGAGATCCTGCTGGAGGTGCACCACGACCTCCTGTCCCGCACCGGTCGGCTGGAGGATATCAAGAAGGTCTACTCCCATCCCCAACCCATTGCCCAGTGCCGCCACTGGCTGGACGACAACCTGTCGGGCGTGCCGCTGGTGGACGTGGCCTCCACCGCCGTGGCGGCCCAGATCGTCAGCGACGACTATACCGCGGCAGCCATTGCCAGCGAACTGGCCGCCTCGCTCTACGACCTCAAGGTAGTGCGCAGCCGGATCGAGGACCAGGTCAACAACTTCACCCGCTTCCTGGTGGTCAGTCGCAAGCCGTGCGACCGCTCGGGCAACGACAAAACCTCGATCCTGTTCTCGGTCAAGGACGAACCGGGCATCCTGTGCCGTATGCTGGAGCCGTTCGCCAAGCGCGGCATCAATCTCTCCAAGATCGAATCGCGCCCCTACAAGAAAAAGGCCTGGGAATATATCTTTTTCCTGGACCTGTCGGGCCATTTCACCGATCCCGATGTAGCGGTCGCCCTTGAGGAGTTGCGGGAATGCTGCCAGTTCCTGAAGATCCTCGGGTCGTTCCCGCGATCCATGTAAGGGGCCGGACAATGACCGTGATGATAGAACGCCTGGCCGTAATCGGAGTGGGGTTGATCGGTGGTTCCCTGGTCCGCGCCCTGCGCGAGGCGGGTGCCGTGAAAACGGTCGTCGGCATAGGCCGTTCCCGCGCCAACCTGGAAGAGGCCCTCTCCCTGGGGATTTGCGACGAAATTACCCAGGACGCCGTCGAAGGTGTGCGGAACGCCGACCTGGTGTTCATCTCCGTACCGGTCTGCGCCATCCCGTCCGTGGTCCGGGAGATCGCCCCGGCCCTGGCACCCGGCTGCATCGTTACCGACGGCGGCAGCGTCAAGACGGCCATAGTCCGGGAGTGTGAGGCGTTTATGCCGGCTGGTTGCCACTTCGTGGGCGGGCACCCCATCGCCGGCACCGAGCATTCGGGCGCAGCCGCCTCGTTCGCCACCCTGTACCGGGGCAAGCGCTGCATCCTGACCCCCACGGAACGCACCTCCCCCGCCGCCCTGGAAACAGTCGCCCAACTCTGGCGCTTGACCGGCGCCCATGTCTGCTCCATGGAGCCGGGACATCACGACCGGATCTTCGCCGAGATATCGCACCTGCCCCATGCCGTGGCCTACGCTCTGGTACATGCCGTTGGCACGGCCGACGTGGAGGGTGAGAACGTGCTCTCCTACACGGCCGGCGGTTTTCGGGACTTTACCCGCATCGCCTCGTCCGACCCGGCCATGTGGCGGGACATCGCACTCATGAACCGGGAGGCGCTCCTGAAGAGCATCGACGGGTTTTCGGCCAGCCTGGCCGAACTGAGGCGCCGCATCGAAGCGGGCGACGGGCCCGGGTTGAACGAGTTTTTCACCATCGCCAAGCAGTTCCGCGACGGGATTCTGTAACGGATTACCTCTGCCACGGAGACACAGAGACGCAGAGAAAGGCAAAATCTTTTTTTGAGGGTAAAAACCGAAGGCAAGAAACATCTTCGGGTTTCACCGCAAAGCCTTTGATTTTTTTGTTTTCCCTCTTGCTTCTGCCTTTGACGTTCTCCGTGCCTCTGTGGCAAAAATTGATTCTTCCGGAGTATTAACGTGAATTCCATCACCATCAAACCGGCACTGTCCCTCAAGGGCGAGATCACGGTTCCGGGCGACAAATCCATTTCCCATCGCTCTATCATGATGGGCGCCATCGCCAATGGCGTCACCACCGTAAAGGGGTTTTTGCGGGGCGAGGACAACATGGCCACCATGCATGCCTTTCGTGCCATGGGGGTAGAGATCAGTGACGACGGCGAGACCATAGCCATTCACGGCCAGGGGCTGCGGGGGCTCAAGGAACCGGCGGATGTGATCGACTGCGGCAATTCCGGCACCACCATCCGGCTCATGACCGGGCTGCTGGCCGGCCAATCGTTCTTTTCGGTGCTCACCGGCGACCAGTACCTGCGCAAACGGCCCATGAAACGGGTGGTGGACCCGCTGACCCGCATGGGGGCCCGCATCCTGGGACGCAACCAGGGGAGCCTGGCCCCGCTGGCCATCGATGGCGGCGGCCTGAACGCCATCGGTTACGAATCGCCCGTTTCCAGCGCCCAAGTGAAATCGGCCATCATGTTTGCCGGCCTGTATGCCGCGGGCGAGACATCCGTGCGCGAGCCGAGCCTCTCCCGCGACCATTCCGAGCGCATGTTCCGGCTCTTTGGCGCATCGCTGGAGATATTCAACAGCGGCGTCACCGTCACGGGGGGCGTCGAGTTGCAGGCCCAGGAGATCATCGTGCCGGGCGACATCTCGTCATCGGCCTTCTTCATTGTGGCCGCCCTGATCACCCCCGGTTCCGAACTGCTGATCCGCAACGTGGGGGTCAACCCGACTCGCACCGGCGTGATCGATATCCTTCGTTCCATGGGTGGCAGCATCGAGTTGCTGGACGAGCGGGAGGTTTCCGGAGAGCCGGTGGCCGATCTGCTGGTGCGCTCCTCCCGGCTGAAGGGTATCTCTATCGCAGGCTCCCTGGTGCCGCGGGCCATTGACGAGTTTCCCGCCATCTGCGTGGCCGCGGCCTGCGCCGAGGGTACGACGACCGTACGGGAGGCCCGCGAGTTGCGTGTCAAGGAAACCGACCGCATTGCCGCCATGGCCGCCAACCTGCGCCGTCTCGGCGTGCCGGTGGAAGAATGCGATGACGGTATGGACATCACCGGGGTGGAACGCTTGGGTGGGGGCGAGATGGAGAGCTTCGGCGATCACCGTATCGCCATGTCCCTGTCCGTGGCCGCCCTGGTCTCGAACGGCGGCATCACCGTACAGGACATCGACTGTGTGGCCACCTCATTCCCCACCTTTTTCCCCCTGCTGGAAAAGGTCGCGGTCAGGTAGCCCCATGAGCAGACGCAAAAGCGGCTTGATCATAGCCATTGACGGCCCTTCCGGCGCCGGTAAGAGCACGGTGACCAGCCAACTGGCCAAGCGGCTGGGCTACAAGCAGATCGATACCGGCGCCATGTACCGCGCGGTGGCCTGGCTGATCAGCCAGGCCGGCATCGACCCGGCCGACAGCGACCAGGTGGAACGGTTTTGCGGGGATGTGGACGTACGCTTTGATTGCTCCAATGGAACCCGGCGTGTCCTGGCCAACGGCCAGGATGTGACCGACCGTATCCGCACCCCGGAGATGTCCCTGATGACGTCGCGGATCTCGGCCCTCAAACCGGTGCGCGAGGCCATGGTGCGCTCCCAGCGCGCCATGGGGCAAAACGGCGGAGTGGTGCTGGAGGGGCGCGACATCGGTACGGTCGTATTTCCCGACGCGGAGCTCAAGTTCTTTCTCTCCGCCTCTCCCGAGGAGCGGGGCCGGCGGCGCTTCCTGGAACTGTCCGGCAAAGGAGAGGCGGTCACGCTGGAAGAGACTATCGCGGCGGTCGTGTTGCGGGATCAGCAGGATTCCCAGCGGGACCTGGCACCGCTCCGGCAGGCCGAGGACGCCATTCCCATCGATTCGTCTGGACAGGGGATCGATGAGGTGCTGGACAGGATGGAAGCCATTTTTCGGGAAAAAATCGGTCAGGCGGTAACGGAAAAATGAAAGTGATCCTTGCAAAACGGGCCGGGTTCTGTTTCGGCGTCAAACGCGCCACCCACATGGCATTTGAAGCCGCCGGCAAGGGAAGCAAGACCTACACCCTCGGTCCGATCATCCATTCCCCCCAGGTTGTGCAGAAGCTGGAGGAGATGGGGGTCAAGGTGGTAAAGGACCTGGACAAGACGGACAGCGGCACGATCATCATCCGTTCCCATGGCGTGCTGGCCAGCGAGATGGATGAGGCGGTCCAGAAGCAGTTGGAGATCGTGGATGCCACCTGTCCTTTTGTGAAAAAGGCCCAGGAGCACGTCAAGAGGCTGTCCGAGACCGGCTACGGCGTCGTGGTTGTCGGTGATGCCGATCACCCCGAGGTGCAGGGGATCGTTTCCTACGGCGGCGACAAGGTGTTCGTGGTGGGGTCGGGGGAAGAGGTCAAACAACTCCCCAAAATGAACAAGATCGGCGTGGTTGCCCAGACCACCCAGTCCTTCGAGAACCTGAAGAACGTGGTGTCCGAATGTCTCCTGCGCGGCGGCGAGATCCGCGTCTTCAACACCATCTGCGATGCCACGGCGGTGCGCCAGGAAGAGGCCAAGGAACTGGCCTGCCAGGTCGACTGCATGCTGGTGGTGGGCGGCTTCAACAGCGCCAACACCCGCCGGTTGGCGGAAGTCTGCGCCGAACTTCAGCCCCGTACCCACCATATCGAGACCGCCGCCGAGATCAATCCGGCCTGGTTCGAGGGGGTCGAGCGGGTAGGCGTCACGGCGGGTGCGTCCACGCCCAAATGGATTATCGATGAGGTCATGAACCGTATTGAAGAACTCAATAAAAACCATTGAAAATTTATGAGCATGTGATAAATTATACTGCTTCAAAACGACGGAAGCATAAACTGCAGGTAAAAGAAATGTTCAGGGGGTAAGGTTTAATGGTTGATTTCAAACGGCTCGGTGCTGCCAGTAACGATGATCATGACGATCTGGATGCCGAGCAGCAGAGCAGCGAATTTGCCGCACTCTACACGGAAAGCCTTAAAGAAAGGCCCGAGCGGGACAAGGTTATAGAGGGAACGGTTGTTCGCATTGACCAGGAAACCGTACTCGTGGATATCGGCCTCAAGTCGGAAGGTTTTGTCCCGGTCTCCGAATTTCGCGACGCCAGCGGTGAGCTGACCGTAAAGGTGGGCGACCGCATCCGCGTGCTGATGACCCGTGAGGATGGCAAAAAGGGGTACATCCTCTCCAAGAAGAAGGCCGATCATCTGGCCGCCTGGGAGAAGATCGGCGGCGCCGCCCAGGAGGGTGGCATTCTCGAGGGGACCGTCACTGCCCGCGTGAATGGCGGTTACAGCGTCGATATCGGCATTCCGGCGTTCCTGCCCGCCTCGCAGGTGGACATCCGCCCCTCTTCCGATGCCGACAGCTATATCGGACTCAAGGCGCGTTTCAAGGTTATCAAGATCAACCAGAAGCGTGACAATATCGTTCTCTCCCGCCGTGCGCTGCTTGAGGAGGAACGTCAGGTTTCCCGTGACGTGACCCTTGAAAAGCTGGAGGAAGGGCAGATTGTCGAGGGCGTGGTTAAAAACGTGACCGAGTACGGCGCTTTCATCGATCTCGGCGGCGTTGACGGCCTGCTGCATGTCTCGGACCTTTCCTGGGGCCGGGTGGGCAAGCCCGCCGATGTGCTCAAGCCGGGCCAGCCCATAACCGCCAAGGTGCTCAAGTTCGACCGCACCAAGGGGAAGATCTCTCTCGGCGTCAAGCAGACGCTTCCCGATCCCTGGCTGGAAGTTCCGGCCAAGTACCCGGTTGAAACCCGCATCAAGGGGCGGGTGGTCAGCCTGATGGAGTACGGCGCCTTTGTGGAACTGGAGCCGGGTGTGGAAGGCCTGATCCATGTGTCCGAGATGTCCTGGACCAAGCGGGTGCGCAGGGCCTCGGACATCCTGAATGTCGGTGACGAGATTGAGGCGGTCGTGCTTGCCATCGACATGGGCAACCGCAAGATCTCCCTGGGCCTGAAACAGATCAGCGACAACCCCTGGAAGACCATTGCCGACAAGTATCCGGTCGGCACCAAGATCGAAGGACAGATCAAAAACATGACCGACTTCGGCATGTTTATCGGTATCGAGGAGGGCATCGACGGACTGGTGCATGTCTCCGATATCTCCTGGACCAAGCGCATCAAGCATCCCGGCGATGTCTATGCCAAGGGCGATATCGTCCAGGCGGTGGTGCTCAAGGTTGATGTGGAGAACGAACGTCTTTCTCTCGGCATCAAGCAGCTCCATCCCGATCCCTGGAGTGTCGCGCCTGCCACCTACCGCGCCGGCGTCAAGGTTACCGGCAAGGTTACGTCGCTGACCGATTTTGGTGTCTTTGTCGAACTGGAGGAGGGGGTCGAGGGGTTGATCCACGTGTCCGAACTCTCCCGTGAAAAGGTGCCCACCGCAAAGACCTTCGCCGAAGTCGGCGACAGCCTGGAATCGGTGGTATTGAGCTGCGATCCCAAGGAACGGCGTATCTCCCTCTCCATCAAGGCGATGCATGCCGCCACCGAAAAAGAGGAATTCGAGCAGTACCTGGGCTCGCAGGGGAGCGCCACCTCGAATCTGGGCGATTTGCTGAAGCAGGAACTCAATAACAGGAATAACAATTAAGGCACGTTCAACAGGAGAGCCATCATGACCAAGAGTGAATTGATTGAAAAGGTCGTGCAGACGCACGGAATGTTGAATTTGAAGGTTTCGGAAACCCTTGTCAATACCGTGTTCGATTCCATTGAGGAGGCCCTCAGGTCCGGGGACAAGGTTGAAATCCGCGGGTTCGGGAGCTTTACCATCAGAGAGCGGACCGGCCGTGAGGCGCGCAACCCCAAGAGCGGCGAGGTTGTCACTATTCCCGCCAAGAAGACCCCGTTTTTCAAGACCGGCAAGGAACTCAAGGAGCGGGTCAACTGCTGATTGCGCACCATGCCGCGCATGGCAGCTCGAATACCCGGATGGCGGAACTGGTAGACGCAAGGGACTTAAAATCCCTCGGAGGAAACTCTGTGCCGGTTCGATTCCGGCTCCGGGCACCACGCAGCAGAGCGAAAAAGGGGCTGGCCAGACATGGTCGGCCCTTTATGCAACTCTTCGGGATTAGAGCAGATTGTATGAGATATGCGCCCGTAGCTCAGCTGGATAGAGCAACGGCCTTCTAAGCCGTAGGCCATAGGTTCGAATCCTATCGGGCGCGCCAGTTTGATTGCATCCGGGTACCGCGTTACGGGTACTCGGTTTTTTTGTCGAAAGCAGCAACAACCGGTTTCATTCCCGGTTCATCATCTCTTTCCATTGATATCGACTGCTCGTGCCGTTCCCCGGAGTCAATCGGGGAATTACATTTGAACCTGAGAAGGTTTTGGGTATATAAAGCGAATTCAGGTACGCAGTCCTGCTGTTTCAGACGCTCACTACTGTTTGGGGACATATTACACGCGAGGTGGCAGAACGATGATAAAGTCGATGATGGTGACAGGTGTGGTGCTGATGATGCTTGTTGTTGCGGGATGCGGCACCGGTCCGGATGCGCCGACCGGTCTGACGGTCACCTCCACCTCGCCGATTACGTTGAGTTGGACCGCTGTTTCAGGGGCGACCAGTTACACCGTCTACCGGGGCACAACCTCGGGAGGCCTTGCTACGAAAACACTGCTGGCGTCGGATATCACGGTGACAACGTACACGGATACGTTGGCTTCAGCGGGGACCGCCTATTACTATCAGGTAACCGCCGTAAGTTCAGACGGCGTGTCGAGCCCGTCCAATGAGGTCAATGCCGTGTCCCAGTCGCAATCGGGCGGCTTGTTCAATCTGCAGGGTTCGAAAAACGGTTCCCAGATTACCCTGATCTGGAACACTGTGGGGAGTGCCGCCAGTTACAATGTGTACCGGGGCACCACATCCTCACTGATCACGAACAAAACAAAAGTAGCAAACGTCGTCGCCGTCACCTCGCCTACGACCATCTTCACCGATGGCTCCGGGTTTACATCCGGTGTCACCTATTTCTATCAGGTAACGTCCGTGGATTCGAGTGGTACCGAACAATCCCAGGCTTCCAACGAAGTATCGGTACTGTTCTGAAGGTGACCGGTATCCGGACCCCCCAGGAGCCAGGGTTTTCCCTTGGCTCTTTTTTTTGCCGATCAGGAGCACTTGCAACTGAAAAGCACAAGAGGGACGCCATATTCATGCAGAAGGACGATCTGAAATAGTTTCCATACCGCGTGAAGGAGGCCCCATGACTGAGGACGCCGTGGGAAGCCACGCCGCCCGGGGGACGTTGATGACCGTGTTCAGCCTGCCGGTCATTGTGGCGGCCCTGGGGTATTTCGTTGATATCTACGATCTGGTGCTGTTCAGCATCGTGCGCGTGCCGAGCCTGAAGGGGATCGGCATTTCCGGCCAGGAGTTGATCGACAAGGGGGTCATGCTGCTCAACATGCAGATGGTCGGCATGTTGCTGGGCGGCATCCTGTGGGGGGTACTGGGAGACCGCAAGGGGCGTCTGAAGATCATGTTCGGTTCGATCTTCCTCTATTCCATCGCCAACCTGGCCAATGCCATGGTGACCTCCATCGAGGCCTATGCGGCGCTCCGTTTTATCGCCGGTGTCGGTCTGGCGGGCGAGTTGGGCGCAGGAATTACCCTGGTCAGCGAGGTGCTGCATAAAAGCATGCGCGGTTACGGAACCATGATCGTGGCCTCGGTCGGTGTTTCCGGGGCCATTCTGGCCAATTTCGTCGCCAAGGCATTTGACTGGCGCACCGCCTTCGTGATCGGCGGTATCCTGGGGCTGCTGCTCCTCTTGTTGCGGTTGGGAGTGTCGGAATCCGGCATGTTCAGAGGGATGGAGATGCGCAAGCTACAGCGCGGCAACTTCCTGTCGCTCTTCACCAGCCGGGATCGTTTCGGGCGTTTTCTGCACTCGATCATGATCGGCCTCCCCTCCTGGTTCGTGGTGGGGGTTCTGATCACCTTTTCCCCCGAGTTCGCCAAGGTTCTGAACGTCCAGGGAACGGTCGGAGCCGGGAATAGCGTCATGTTCTGCTACCTGGGGTTGGTGTTCGGCGATTTCGCCAGCGGTGCGCTGAGTCAACTCCTCCAAAGCCGGCGCAAGGTGGTGCTGATCTTCCTGGGCATCACCGTTGTCGCCATCGCGGTCTATTTCCTGGGCACGGGAGTCAGTGCCGCCGTCTTCTACGGCATCTGCTGCCTGCTCGGCTTCGGTATCGGCTACTGGGCCATCTTCGTCACCGTGGCCGCCGAGCAGTTCGGCACCAACCTGCGTGCCACCGTGGCCACCACCGTGCCCAACTTCGTGCGCGGCATGACCGTCCCCATCACCCTGCTGTTCCAGTTGCTGCGCAAGCCGCTGGGCATCCAGTCCGGGGCCCTGTGCGTCGGAGCGCTCTGCATGGTGGTGGCGCTCTTTTCCCTGTGGCGCTTGCAGGAGACCTTTCACAAGGATCTGGATTATTTCGAGGAATATCTCTGATAACGAGCCGCAACACCCTGAACGCCATAAAAAAGCCGCCCGGTAACGGGCGGCTTTTTTCGTGGGAAAGGTAACCGGTTTCAGTGCCCCATGCCGCCGCCATCCTGGTGGGTGGTGCGCTTGAGGAGCAGCAGGAGCGGCAGGATGAAGAGGAAGGCGAGGCCGATGACGAAAAAGATGCGGTTGAAGGCCAGGGAGCTGGCCTGGCGCCTCACCATGCCGTACACCATGCCCAGGGCGGTCTGGTCGGCCTGGGCCGCGTTGATCCCTTTCGTCACCAGCGTCTGCTTGAGTCCGGCGTAGCTCATCTGCCAGGCGTTGTTATAGGGGGTGATGTGGGCCACGAGGTTGGTCTGGTAGAATTGCTCATAGCGTGCCAGCAGGGTGGCGGAGATGGCAATGCCGACGCTGCCGCCGATATTGCGCAGCAGGTTGAACATGCCGGTGGCGTTCCCCATCTCCTGCCTGGGGATGGTGGCAAGGGTGACGGTTGTCAGGGGCACGAAAATCATGGCCAGTCCAAAACCCAATACGATGCGTGGCCAGGTATAGCTCCAGAAAGACCCTTGCAGGTTGAGCCCCTGCATGATGAACATGGCGGAAGCTCCGATCAGAAGCCCGAAAAATACGATCTTGCGGCCGTCACGCTTGGCCAGGGCCGCGCCCACGAACGGCATGGTGATCAGGGTGGCCACGCCGCCGGGGGCCATGACCATGCCGGCGTCGGTGGCCGAGTAGCCCATCAGGGTCTGGAGGAAAAGCGGGATCAGCATGATGGAACTGTAGAGACAGAAGCCGACCACGAACATGATGAAATTGCCGGCCGAGAAGGAGACGTTTTTGAACAGGCGCAGGTTGATGATGGGGTGCTCGTGGGTCAGTTCGACCCAGACCAGCGCTATCAGTGAGACTACGGTGACCACGCTGAAGGTGATGATGAAGTTGGAACTGAACCAGTCATCCTGCTGCCCCTTGTCCAGCACCATCTGCAACGACCCCATGCCGACGGTAAGCAGAAACAGCCCCCAGTAATCAATGTCGATCCGTGCTCCGCTCCGTTTGAGATACGCCGGATCAAAGATGAAAAAACCGCACATGATGAAGGCGATGATGCCCACGGGCAGGTTGATGTAGAAGATCCAGCGCCAGTTCAGGTTATCGGTGATCCAGCCTCCCAGGGCCGGTCCCACGATGGGGCCGGTCATGGCGCCGATGCCGAAGATGGCCATGGCCATGCCCCGCTGGTGGGGAGGAAACGTCTCCATCATGATGGCCTGGCTCATGGGGATCAGCGCACCGCCGGCCGCCCCTTGCAGTATGCGGAAAAAGATCAGCATCGCCAGGTTGGGAGCCGCCCCGCACAGCAGGGACGCCAGGGTGAACAACGCGATGCAGGTCATGAGGAAACGTTTGCGGCCAAAGACCCGGGCCAGCCAGCCGGTCATGGGGAGCACCACGGCGTTGGACACCAGGTAGGAGGTCAGCACCCAGGTGACCTCGTCGGTGCCGGCGTTGAGGCTCCCCTGCATGTGGGGCAGGGCCACGTTGGCCACCGAGGTGTCGATGATCTCCATGATGGCGGGGAGCATGACCGTAACGGTGATCAGCCATTTATTGATGTTTTTATCTTCTGATGTCGACATGGCGCCTAAGGGAGGGGCTAATCCCGGATTCGCCCCTGGAGTTCAATCAAAACGGGTTCAGGTCCCTGAGTATATCGATGGTACGCCGTTCCACCAGCACCGTGGGGATGATGCTCATGCCCACCCGCAGCAGGTGTTCCGGGTCGGAGGTGTTGTCAATGACGATCTTGACCGGAATCCGCTGGACCACCTTGACGTAGTTGCCGGTGGCGTTCTCCGG
>JAATGX010000141.1 GCA_015688915.1 Desulfuromonadales bacterium | reverse complement strand
ATCCTGTCGGCCAAGGTGGTGGAGATGGCCCTTTCGGATGAATGCCGCCGGTTGGCCGAGGCGGTGGGGGCCAAGCGGGTCAATGTGGTAGGCTTGTGCTGCACCGGCAACGAGGTGCTGCTGCGCCAGGGGGTCGGCATGGCCGGCAACGAATCCCACAGCGAGCTGGCCATCATGACCGGCGCCGTGGACGCCATGGTGGTGGATGTGCAATGTATCTATCCGGCCCTCGCCGACCTCGCCTCCTGTTTCCACACCAAATTCATCACCACCAGCGAACAGGCCAAGATCCCGGGCGCCATGCATATCCAATTCGATGAACATCATGCCGACGCCATCGCCACCCGCATCATCAAAACCGCCATCGACGCCTTTCCCAACCGCAACAAGGGGCGGGTCTACATCCCGCAACACAGCTCCACCGCCATTGTCGGCTTCACGGTGGAGGAGATCCTCAAGGCCCTGGGCGGCACACCACAACCGCTGGTCGACCTGATCGTGAACGGCACCATCAAGGGGGTGGCCGGGATCGTCGGCTGCAACAATGTCAAGGTGCAGCAGGACTTTTTCCACCAGGTGCTGACCACGGAACTGATCAAGCGCGACATCCTGGTGATCGGCACCGGCTGCTGGGCCATCGCCGCCGCCAAGGCCGGGCTCATGGACCTGCCGGCCCAGGAGCTGGCCGGGCCGGGGTTGAAGGCGGTCTGCAAGCAGTTGGGCATCCCGCCGGTGCTGCACATGGGGTCGTGCGTCGATTGCTCCCGCATGCTCAACCTGGCCGGAGTCCTGGCCGATCATCTCAAGGTGGATATTTCCGATTTGCCCTTGGTCGGTTCGGCGCCGGAATGGACCACGGAAAAGGCGGTGGCCATCGGCACCTACTTCGTCGGCTCCGGCATCCCGGTACACCTCTGGCCCCTGCCGCCGATCCTGGGCGGGCCGGAGGTCACCAAAATTCTGACGCAGGATGCCAAGGAGGTGCTGGGGGGATGGTTCTTCGTGGAGGAGGACCCGGTGGCCACGGCCGACCAGATGGAGGCCATCGTCATGGAACGGCGGGCTGCGCTGGGAATATAAAATCCTGACAAGTCCCCCTTTAGCAAAGGGGGATTTAGAGGGATTTAGCTTTTGGCGGGGTAAACCAAATCCCCCCTGAGCCCCCTTTGCTAAAGGGGGAAAATCATTACCAATTCGTTTTTGATACAAGGAGTCGCCTATGTGTCAACCGCAATCACCCGGATTTCGCGTGGTCATCACCGGCAAAGGGGGGGTGGGCAAAACCACCCTCACCTCCTGCCTGGCCACGGTGCTGGCCAGGAACGGCATCAACGTGCTGGCCGTGGACGAAGACCCGCAGATGAACCTGCCCAACGCCTTGGGAGTTGGTTTTGAGGCCGCCTCGCGCATTGTGCCGCTCAACAGCCACGCCGACTACATCGAGGAAAAGACCGGCATCCGCCCCGCCAAGAGCGGCTGGGGCGCCCTGTTCAAACTGAACCCGGACGTGGACGATGTGGTGGGTCGCTTCGGCCTGCGGGTGGCCGAGAACCTGAACCTGCTGGTGATGGGCACGGTCCGGCAGGCCGGGGGAGGTTGCCTGTGCGCGGAGAACGTGCTCCTGGATGCCACCATCCGGCACCTGTCCCTGCGCAACAACGAGGCCATCCTGCTGGACACCCAGGCCGGGGTGGAGCATTTCGGCCGGGCACTGGCCCGTGGATTCGGCCACTGCCTGGTGGTGGCCGACAGCTCTTTCAACGCCCTGAGCGTGGCCTGCCATTCCGCCGGCTTGGCTCGCCAAAGCGGCATACCGCTGGTGTATCTCGTGGTGAACCGGGTCGCGCAGGGGAGCGAAGCCAGGCTGGAGCGGTTCCGGCAGGAGAGCGGTCAGGAGTTTGCCGGCATCTTCGACGCCGTGATCGAATTGCCGGCCGAACCGTTGTTGCAGGCCCTGGACCCGGATGTGACCCGGATCATGGACGAACCGGGGAGCGCCTACGCCATAGCCGTGACCGCCCTGGCCTCGCGCCTGAACGCGCCCCCCTGCATGTGCGGCAGCGACCATCATCAGCACCATGAACATGGGCATCAGCACGTACATTAACCAGCACGACTAATTCCAAGTTGCATTCGAGATGGCACAAAAGGCAACCACCCCCAACCCCTCCTTATCAAGGAGGGGGGCCAAAAATCCCCCTCCTATTTTAGGAGGGGCCAGGGGTGGTAAGGTGTCGGCTTGAATGATCATTGGAAAATCAGGGAGAACCGAGCCATGAAACGGATATTCGTGGATTACAAGAAATGCCTGGCCTGCAAGGCCTGCGAGACCGCCTGCGCCGTGGAGCATCACCCCGGCCGCGACCTGTTCGCTGCCCTGGGGGACCGCAAGACCCAGGTCAACGTGCGGGTGCTGGGGATCGAGCACGAGTCGTTCCCGCTCTCCTGCCGCCACTGCGACCCGGCGGATTGCCTCAACGCCTGCCCCTCCGGCGCCATCAGCCGCGACCCGGAGAGCGGGGCCGTGCTGCTGGATGCGGCCCTGTGCAAGGCGTGCGCCATGTGCGCCATGGTCTGCCCCTTCGACGCCATCTCCTTCAAGCTGACCCACCGCTCCGCCTACAACCGGGACGTGGCCTACAAGTGCGACCTGTGCAACGAGCGGATCAAGGAAGGGGGCACGCCGGCCTGCGTGGCGGCCTGCCATTCCGGGGCCCTGGTGTATGCCGAGTATGACGCCACCCGCACCAAACGGGCATCGAAGAGCCTGAGAACCTACCTGTTGGGGGACGAGGGGTTGCCCCCCTTGCTGGAACTGTTCCGGGAACTGCGCAGGAAAGAGTTTGCCCGGCGCCAGGGAGGTGTGTGATGCGGGTGGTGACGGTCGGGACCGGCATGGCTGCTGCGGAATTCGTCCAGCGCCTGAGGCTGGACGGCTTCGGCGGCGAGATCGTCATGTGCAGCGACGAGGAATTCGCCCCTTACTCCCCCTGCGTGATCCCCTT
>JAATGX010000184.1 GCA_015688915.1 Desulfuromonadales bacterium | reverse complement strand
CGTCGATCATCCGCGCCCCGTCCGCCAACAGCTTGGCAATCGCCGCCTCGATATCCTCGACCTCATAGGCCAGATGGTGGACGCCGGGGCCGTTCTTTTCCAGGAATTTCGCTATCGGACTGTCGCTGCCCATCGGCTCCAGCAACTCGATCTTGGACTCGCCTATTTGCAGCATGGCGACTTTCACCTTCTGCTCCGGAACGTCCTCGATCCCCAGCAGGGCCATGCCCAGGCTGTCCTGATAAAAGGGGATAGTGTCATCAATAGATTGCACCGCTATGCCGATATGGTTAATTCTTTGCAACATTTTCAGAACCTTTCCTTGATAACACGGAGAAACGGAGAACACGGAGAAAATCAAAAAACCATACGTTTTATTCCATCTTTTAAAAATCTCGTGTAAAAGTTCAGAAGAAAACCGATTTTCATCCCTGACAATTTCAAGTAGGTCTGGAGTTGAGCTTCATGCACCGGCAACAGCTTTTCGACACATTTCAATTCAAGAACTATTTTGTTCTCGATCACCATATCCATTCGAAGTCCGTCATCAAGATGAATACCCTTATAGTTGATTGGCAAAACTTTCTGACGTTCAACAAATAAACCCGCATCTGTAAGTTCATGTGCGAGACAAGTTTCATATACAGACTCAAGCAGGCCAGGCCCAAGCAGACTGTGCACGACAATCGCTTTCCCGATAATCAGATCCGTCAGATCCCCATCAATAAGCATTTCTCCGTGCTCTCCGTTTCTCCGTGTTATTCCATTTTTGTATTGCGCTACAAAACCACCGTCTCCTGATGTTTGCCGAACACCCCCCTGAAGACATCCGCGATCTCCCCCAGGGTGGCATAGGCCTTCACCGCCGCCAAAATGTGCGGCATGAGATTGTCCGTACCTTTGGCCGCTGTTTCCAGCGTTTGCAGCGCTTCCCCGACTTTTGCCGCATCACGGCCGGCCTTCATCGCACCCAGCGACTTCTTCTGGGAGATCTCCACCTCTTCCTTGATCTTCAGCAACTCCGGCGCGGCCTCGCCCTGCACCGTGAACTTGTTGACGCCCACTATGACCATATCTTCGGACTCGATGGCCTTCTGGTAGGCGTAGGCGGAGTCCTGGATCTCCTTCTGCTGGAAACCGCGCGAGATAGCCTCCACCGCGCCCCCCAATTTGTCGATCTTCTCGATATACTCCAAGGCCGCCTGTTCGATCCGGTCGGTCAGCGACTCCACCAGGAACGAGCCGGCCAGGGGGTCGATGGAATCGGCCACGCCCGACTCATGGGCGATGACCTGCTGCGTGCGCAGGGCGATGCGGACCGAATCCTCCGTGGGCAGCGCCAACGCCTCGTCGCGGGAGTTGGTGTGCAGCGATTGAGTGCCGCCCAGCACGGCGGCCAAGGCCTGGATGGTGACGCGCATGATGTTGTTGTCCGGCTGCTGGGCTGTCAGGGTGCAGCCGGCGGTCTGAGTGTGGAACCGCAGCATCTGGGATTTGGGGTCCTTGGCGCCGAAGCGCTCCTTCATGATCTTGCCCCAGATGCGGCGGGCGGCGCGGAACTTGGCAACCTCCTCCAGCAGGTTGTTGTGGGCGTTGAAGAAGAAGGCCAGGCGCGGGGCGAACTCGTCCACGTTCAGGCCGGCCTTGATGGCGGCCTCCACGTAGGCGATGCCGTCGGCAAGGGTGAAGGCCACTTCCTGGACCGCGCTTGAACCGGCCTCGCGGATGTGGTAGCCGGAGATGGAGATGGTGTTCCACTTGGGCACCTGGTCCTTGCAGTAGGCAAAGATGTCGGTGATGATCCTCATGGATTCCTTCGGCGGATAGGTGTAGGTGCCTCGGGCAATGTACTCCTTGAGGATGTCGTTCTGGATGGTGCCGGAGATTTTGTCCGCCGAGACGCCCTGTTTTTCAGCCACGGCGATGTACATGCAGAGCAGGATGGCGGCAGTGGAGTTGATGGTCATGGAGGTGGAAACCTTATCCAGCGGGATGCCGTCAAAGAGGATCTCCATGTCGGCCAGCGAATCGATTGCCACGCCCACCTTGCCGACCTCTCCCTGGCTCATGGCGGCGTCCGAGTCGTAACCCATCTGGGTCGGCAGGTCAAAGGCCACGGACAGGCCGGTCTGACCCGCCTGAAGCAGGTATTTGTAGCGTTCGTTGGACTCTTTTGCCGTGCCGAACCCGGCATACTGGCGCATGGTCCAGAAGCGGCCGCGGTACATGGTCGGCTGCACGCCGCGGGTGAAGGGGTACTGGCCGGGAAAGCCGAGCTGATCCTCGTAGCCCGGATAGTCGAAACCGGGCGTGAAACAACGCTCCATCTCGATGTTCGAGGTGGTGAGAAACTCAGCCCTGCGTTCCGGCGACTTGGCGATACTGCGTGCTGCGGCCTCTTCCCATTTCTGCTTGCTGTCGTTAATGCTCATGGTCATTTCTCCAAAGAGTTGAATTAATCCTGCAAACGGCAATTGGAATAACACGGAGACACGGAGCACACGGAGCACGTCAACGACAAAAACAAAACCATGAATTTTGTTTACTTAAAAAGAATCGATTCGTTTTTCTCCGTGTTCTCCGTTTCTCCGTGTTATTCAGCCCTTGATTGTAATCTCAAAAACACCAAAGGCTACGGGATAAAGAATTAAATCAGTACCCCCCAGCCTTTGGTGACATTCTATCGGTAATAAACTCCGCTTCTCCGTTTCTCCGGGTTATGCATCATTTTTCAAGCCGTTACAGGACGGCCTTCAGGTACTTACCGGTCAGCTCGCGCTTTTCCCGTTCGATCTCGCCGGCATCCACCTCGACAAATTTCTCGTCCGGGGTGACCTTGAAGAGCGGCTGCCCTTTCTGGACGATCGTGCCGTCGCCCCCCTGGATCAGGATCTTGTCGATGGTCCCCGAGAACTGGGCATTGATCTTGTTGAACATTTTCATGACTTCGATGATGTAAAGCGTCTGCCCCTTTTCGAAATGCATCCCTTCCGAGACGAACAACGGCAATCCCGGCGCTTCCTGGGCATAGTACATGCCGCCGCAGGCCGCCACGACCTCGTCGGCCTTGGTGGCCGGAGGCGGCACCAGGATCTTTTTCGTACGCGCCTGCAATTCCGGGTCGGTGAGATAGTCGGGGATGGTGATCTCCAGGTCCTCCTCCACGCGCAGATCCCAGAATTTGGTGGTGTTCCCGACCAGGAACAGCATGCCGAGCAGTTCGAGTCCCGCCTCGTACCCGAAGTGGGAGGAGCGGATCTGTTCCCAGGTCTCGGCATCGAACCCGCCCTGGGGTTTTTCTTTTTTCAGAATCTCGCACAACTCGAAATACTGGTCCCGCTCCAGACCGAATTTTTCACGCAGGGAGCGGGAGAAGCGGAGCGATTGCTGGAGCAGATCGTTGTCGTGACCCCAGATCACCTCGGCAGCCGGCTTGTGCGGACGAAAGGACATGTGCAGGTATTCGTAGGTCTGGTTGAGGACCCCCAGGGGGTTCCTCAACCAGACCACCTTGCCGTTGTCGATGCGGAAGTTTTTCCTGTTCATGCTCAGCCAGCCGGAGAGCAGGTGCGGATCGCCCAGCAGGCGCTCCATGGGGCGGATGATCAGGGTTCCTTTCCGGTCAAGCAGGGCTGACATGGTCTTGCCGACCGCAGGGTCATCCGGGAACTGTTCGGCAATGCGCTTGGCATACTGCTTCTTCATCTGCAGGAAGGCGTAGACCGGGTCCAGTTTATTGGACTCTTCCTTGAGGGTACCGACCAGGGCCAGATACGGGACCACGAAACGGGTCGTCGGTTTGGCCATGACGTTGTTGCCCAGGAACCAGTTGACCAGGCCATAGTGGAATTCCAGATTGGTGGCCAGGTCGCTGCCGCGCAGGGTGGTGCTGCGGATGACCTCGGAAAGCCGCTCGTAACTGTCCAGGCGGTCTTCGCCCTTGGTCAGCAGCAGGGCGATGTTCGAATCATAGGCTCCGGCGACCTTGTATTTCATGAACTGCCCGGTGTCCGGGTTCAGCATGCTGATCCCCTGGTCATCGCGAATCTCGCCGTCGATCGGTTTCGACCAGAAGCGGATCATGCCGCCGGCGTGGGGCGAGAGGGAGGCGTCAGTGGCATTGAGCCTCGCCTCCACGGCCGCATTGAAACGGACAATCCGCTCCGGCTTGGGCAGGCGCTTCTTGTGGCGCGCCAGAAGGGCCATGGCCTCGACCAGCGACTCCACGACGAAGAAATCCTTCTTGTCCTTGGGATTGGTGAACTTCAGGCTGTAACAGAGCTCGGTCACGCGATGCTCCACCTGGATCCTGGTGTTGACCTCCATGAAGTAGTGGCGGTCCCGGTCAACGATGCACTCGAAGGTGGAGGCGGAATCAAGCCCGACCGCCTTGCCGAAACGCTCAGACTGCTCCTCCATGCGTTTGAGCACCTTCAGGTCGCTCTCCAGCGCCTTGACCTCGCTCTTCCTGCCCGCCGCCCTGGCCCTGGCGATGGCCGCCATCAGCCCTTCCTGGGTGACGGATACCTCCAGGAGTTTCTGTTCGTGCATCTGCAGGGAACAGTCGCGCCCGCCAAGTGCGATGCACCATTCGCCATTGCCCAGGAGCTGGATCTCATTGTGGCGGGTCTGCTCGATGTTCAGTTCGATCAGGACGTTCTTGTTGTCCCCCACGCCGTTGGCCTTGACCTCGTTCAGCACCTCGCGCACCAGGCCCGGCGCGTCGGCGGCGGCCTGCCTGATCAGTTTGTCGTCGATCTTCTTGGCCGTGAGCAGTTCCGCCCCCAGGATGCGCTGCCCCTTGCCGCCGCCGCCGCCGATGGCCTTGAGGCGGACCCGGCTGCGGGGATGCTTCTTGAACATGTCGGCCACTTCGGTCTGAACCTGGGCGCACAACTCCTCGATGGAGAACAGGTCGATCCCCTTGGCGTAGGAGGCGTACAGGATATGGTCGGCCAGGTCTTCCAGGGAGAGCTGTTCGTTGTTCAGGACCTTCTTGTCACAGGAAAGCCCTTCGGCGGTGACCAGCGCCAGGAGTTGCTTGCGGGTGGGATGTTTCTTCACCAGGGTGCGTGCCGTCACGTTGTCGATACCGGGGGTGACGCTGACATCGACGAGGAGCGCGGTCCGCTTGGCCTCGTCCTTCTTGCCCGCGCCGGCCTGGGTGGCCGAGCAGGGGCCGATGAACGCCAGCCCCGCCTGTTCGATGGCTGCTACAAACTCGTCGTCCTCGGCCATGAAGCCGTACCCGGCGAAGATGGAGTCATAGCCGTTGTCCTTGGCAATGCCGATGATCTGGTGAATACGCTCGACGCGCTCTTCCCTGCTGGCGCCGGAATAGTCGGGCACGCGATGGATGCGCCGGGGATCGGTCAGTTGGCGCAATTCCGGGGCCAGGGCGTTGGTATAGACGATGGAATCCTTTTCCGAGAGCAGGATGCCGTAGTGGCTGATGCCCATCTCCTCGTAAACGTCCATGGCCTCCTTGCGGATGGGCCCGCGACAGACGATGAGCGGTTTCAGGTCCTCGCAGGCAAAGGAGCGCACCCACTCGGAGGGCGATGTACTCAAACGGCGGTCCCGGTGGACCAGGGGGTTGTTCGTGTAGTAGTCAACGGAATGTGTCATCGGCTCTATCTCCAGTTCAAAGAGAATATTCAAAATCTGTAAAATCCGCCGCAGAGACACGGGGACACTGAGAAAACCAACTTCAAAAGCGAAAGAAGCAGAAGACGTTTATTTATTAATTCTTCCGGTTTTATTGCAGTTCTCCGTGTCTCTGTGTCTCTGTGGCAGGTGTTTGTTGTTTTATTGACTCAATGGAATTCCCGCTGCACGCCGCCCATGGGCGAGGGCTTGTAATGCCTGAGGAAGAAGTTCAGGTTTTCGCCCAGCACCTTGCGCAGATCGGTGGGCATGACGATGGAGGAGATGGAGCCCAGGCTGAGCCCTTCCTTGGGATTCATCAGTTCCTTTTCGTAACGCAGATTGAGTTCGGCCTCGCGGGCCTTCAGCCATTCCGCCGCTTCCGTCTCCGCATCCTTCTTGGCCGCGTCTTCCTTGACACCGGCCTCGATACGCTCCTGAATCCCCCGTTTGACCCGCTCCGTAACGGCGGTACGCAGCTTGCGCAGGTCATCCTTGTAGACGAACTCCTTGCCGGCCGGCCCCATGACCGCCAGGCGGGTGGTGGGAAGGGCCAGCACCAGGTCTGCCCCGGTCGGATAATTGTTGTAGGAGGCATAGGCGCCGCCGTAGGCGTTACGCAGGATCAACAGGATGCGGGGGGTCCGCACATCGACGATGGAGTCGAGCATGGCCCGGCCGGCCTGGACGATGCCGCGGGTTTCCTGTTCGCGTCCCGGCAGGAAGCCGGTGGTGTCTTCCATGAAGATGATCGGGATGTTGTAGATATTGCAGAAGCGGACGAAGCGGGCGATCTTCACGGCCGAATCGCAGTCGATCTGGCCGGAGGAGACCGCCGAGTTGTTGGCGACGAAACCGACCACGTTCCCGCCCAGGCGGCCGAAGGCGGTGACAACCTCACGTGCACGGGTCGGCTGAAGCTCGAAATAATCACCATGATCGCAGATCTGCTGAATGATGATCGAGACATCAAAGGGGGTATTGAAGCCGGTCGGGGAGTTGAAGGCCTTCTTCAGCAGCGTGTTGATCTCCCAGGTCTTGCGGTCCAGAGGGTCACTGGTCGGCTGAAAGGGGGCCATGACGCTGTTGTTGTCCGGGAGGTAATCCAGCAACTGGAGCGCGGCACGCAATGCACCCACTTCATCTTCAACCGTGAGGTCGGCCACGCCGGACTGTCCGTGAATCTTGGGGCCGCCCAACTCTTCGGGGGAGATGTCCTCGCCCAGCACCGACTTGACCACGCCCGGCCCGGTCAACCCGAAAAAGGTGTCCTTGGGCTGGATCACGAAGCTCCCCTGGCGGGGAAGGTAGCTGCCTCCGCCTGCGTTGAAGCCGAACATGCACATGATGCTGGGGACAACGCCGCTGATCTTGCGCAAGGCGGTGAACGCCTCGGCATACCCGTCCAGACCGCCGACGCCTGCCGGAACAAAGGCGCCCGCGCTGTCGTTCATACCGATCAGCGGGATGCCTTTCTCCCCCGCCATGAGCATGAGGCGGGCCAGCTTGCTGCCGTTGGTGGCGTCGATGGAGCCGGCCCGCACCGTGAAGTCGTGACCGTACAGGGCCACATCACGGCCGTGGACATTGAGAATCCCGGTGACCAGCGAAGCACCGTCCAGGTTCTTGCCCCAGTTCTGGAACAGGATGTTGGGGTCCTTGTCGGTCAGAACGCGAATCCTCTCCCAGACGGTCATACGCTTCTTGAAATGCTGCTTTTCGATCTGGTCGATACTGACCGACCTGATGGGGCGCTGGATCAGGTCGTAACCTTCCTTCATCGCCTCTTCATAACCGCCCGTGGCGCGTGAGATCTCGCCGGGAATGTTGAATTCAACCTTCTCGGGGGGGTCAAACGGATTTTTCAGTGAGGGTTTAATCGCTTGCTTAGACATTTCCGCCATCCTTTGGGTAAGTGGATTTGTACCGGGTTTCGGTTTCTCAAATCTTTCATGCAGTAAACTCAGGAGACAAGGATACACGGCAAGGGGAAGCACGGCACCGCAAGGGTAAACCTTTCGCGGCCTCGACCCTGCCTTACCTCGTTACCACTGCCAGGACCTTGACCTCGTCCCCCTCTTTCGACAGCAGGCGGTGTCTGAGGGTGGAATCGAAGTAGACGCAATCCCCCTCGTACAGGACCACCCGCTTGTCGTCCAGGAGCAGTTCGGCCGTCCCTTTCATGACAAAGAGAAATTCTTCGCCGTCGTGGCTGTAGGTATTCTCCTCCAGCACCTTTTCGGTCACGGTCAGGAGGAAGGGTTCCATCTTCTTGTTCTGCTTGTGGAAGGAAAGGGATTCGTAGGAATACCCCTGGCTGGTGCCGGCCCGGGAGATGACCCGGGGAATGGCTTTGCGCTCGTGGGCGCGAACTATCTCGAAACGGCATTCTTCTTCCTCTTCCGCGAAGAACAGGCCGATCTTGACGTCAAAAAATTTTGCGATCTTTGAGAGTGTGGCGATGGGGGGAGAAACGTTATTGTTCTCGATCTGGGAAATAAGTGCAGGTGAAAAGCCGGTTTCCTTGGCCACCGCCTGGAGGGTCAGTTTTTTTGCGAGGCGGAGCTTCTTGATTTTGGCCCCGATATTGTAATCACTCATCATACCCCTGCCAGGAATAAAACCAGATTTTATGCGGGGTTTGTATACAATTTACCTTATATTGTCAATAGAAAACATTTACCGGGAAGAAAGTAAATTGACGTTTTGCTAAAAAAGCTTATTACCGATAAAAGCCTCTACCGTTTCAGCCCACGGGCCAGCAGTTGCAGGGTGTGAAGCACTTCCACGCGGGAACCATGCTGCTTCAGACCATCGCTGAGTTGCATCATGCAACCGGGACAACCGGTGGCCACGACCCGGGCCCCGGTTTCGACGATCGCCCGGCTCTTAGCCTCGTTGATGGTCATGGATGAGCCGTAGTGGTAAACGTTGAAGGTGCCCCCCAGGCCGCAACAGCGGTCGGCACCTTCCATCTCGGCCAGTTCGACACCGGGGGTGCTTTTCAGAAGGGCGCGCGGCTGCCCGGTCAGGCCGCGGGTACGCAGGTGGCAGGGATCGTGGTAGGTGATGCGAACGCCATCCCCCCCACCGGTTTCGGTCGGGTTGAGCCCCAACTGCTGGAGAAGCTGGGCTGCATCCATGGTCTTGGCCGCCAGGGCATCGAGCCGGCTGCGCAATTCCGGATTGCGTTTGCCGACCACCAGCGGATACAGGCGATGCAAGGCCCCGCCGCACGTGGCGCAGGCGGTCATGACGTAATCCGCCTCGTACCGCTCCATCTCCGCCAGATTCCGTTCCGCCAGATCACGCACCGTGGCGATGTCGCCGCCGGACATGCCCGGCAGGCCGCAGCACTGCTGCCCCTTGGGAATGATCACCGTGCACCCCAGATGGCGGAACAGGGCCAGGGCCGCCTCGCCCACCTCGGTATAGACGAAGTTGGTCATGCAGCCGACAAAGAAGACGATGCGCGGCCTGCCCGGTTCTCCGGGGATCACCTCGGGGTGCCGGTCCATGAACGGCTTTCGGGCTATGGCCGGGATATGGCGCTTGTTGTCGATGAAGGGGAGCGGAAAACGGAGCCGCAGGCCGGAGGTTTCCGGGACCTTCCTGAAGAAGAGCGGCCCCAGCAGCGCGGCCAGCCTGGCGCCCATGCGCATGCGGGAGCGGTTCTTGATCACCTGGCCTATGGCCGCGTGGAACGTGGTCAGGCCGCGTTTCTTTGCCAGGGACTCGCGGGCGGCGATGACGATCTCGTCAGTGGGCACCTCGTTGGGGCATTTTTCCACGCAACTGCCGCACAGCAGGCACTTGGACATGGCCAGATAGGTCTGGTCGTCCAGCGCGAGATCATCCTTGAGCACATGCTGGGCCAGGGCTATCTTGCCCCGCGCCACGGCCGGTTCGCGCTGGAAGGCGGTGAAGGCCGGACAGTTGGCCCGGCAGGCGCCGCACTTGACGCATTTTTTCAATTGGTCTTCGACCCGTTTGAGGGGGTCGGTGGTTGTATCCGACATCGTTATATTCCCTTTTCACCGCAAAGACGCAAAGGACGCAAAGAACTTCGACTTAACCTTTTAATGATAAACAAAAAAACAAGCAAACTCAATCAATTTGCCGACATTTCAGATAGTGCCGGTATGTGGTTGACCCTTTGCGCTCTTTGCGGTGAGTCAAAGCTTTCCCCGCCATTCCTCCAGTGCCGCCAGGGCCCGCTCCGCAAGTTTCTGCCGTTTCTCCTTCTTCTTTACCCTGCCCGGCAGTTCGGGAAACAGGCCGTAGTTCACGTTCATGGGCTGGAAATGGCGGGCATCGGCATTGGTGATATGGACCATCAGCGCCCCCAGGGCCGTTTCGGGGGGTGGAACATCCGGGAGTTGGCCGTGAGACAGCCCTGCGGCGGTGACCCCGGCCAGGAAACCGCTGGCCGCCGACTCCACATACCCCTCCACCCCGGTGATCTGGCCGGCAAAGAGGATGCGGGGGTCGGATCTCAACTGCTGGGTGGGGAGCAACAGGGCCGGGGCATTGATGAAGGTGTTGCGGTGCAGGGAACCGAGGCGGACGAACTCGGCCCGTTCCAGGCCCGGTATCATGCGGAAGATGCGGCGCTGCTCCGGCCAGGTCAGCTTGGTCTGGAAGCCGACCAGATTGTACATGGTCTTGTCCCGGTTCTCGGCCCGCAACTGGATGACGGCATGCGGTTCGACGCCGGTAGCCGGGTCGATCAACCCCACCGGCTTCATGGGACCGAACCGGAGCGTCTCAACGCCCCGCTCCGCCATCTCCTCCACCGGCATGCACCCCTCGAAATGCACGATCTTTTCGAAATCCCGGGCCGGAACCTTCTCCGCCTTTACCAGTTCATCCACGAAACGGCCATATTCCCCGGCGCTCAAGGGACAGTTGAGGTAGTCGGCCCCGTCCCCCTTGCCATAGCGGGAGGCGGCAAAAACCTTTGTCATATCGAGTGAATCGGCGGAAACGATGGGTGCTATGGCGTCATAGAAATAGAGCCGGTCGCCGGTCAACCGGGCGAGCGATTCGGCCAGGGTATCGCTGGTGAGCGGGCCGGAGGCGATAATGACCGTGCCGTCCGCCGGGATGGCGGCAACTTCGCCCCGTTCGAGCCGGATCAGAGGGTGGGAGTGGATTTTAGCGGTGATGTGGTCGGAGAAGAGCTGCCGGTCCACGGCCAGGGCGCCGCCGGCCGGGACACGGGTGGCAAGGGCGGCCTCCATGACCAGGGAACCGCAGCGGCGCAATTCTTCCTTAAGCAATCCCACGGCGTTTTCAAGGGAATCGCCCCGCAGGGAGTTGGAACAGACCAGTTCCGCCAAGCCGGGGAGATGATGGGCCGGGGAGAATTTTTCGGGCTTCATCTCGTGGAGAATGACGGAAACGCCGCGCCCGGCCGCCTGCCAGGCCGCCTCGCAACCGGCCAGGCCGCCGCCGATGATGGTGAGGGTGCTCTGGGTCGTCATAGGATAAAAACGGCCACTGGAAATGGTCTCCTCTCCAGTGGCCGAGTCGGTTGCTCCTTACTTCGAATTAGCCTTTTTTGGGGGTTCCGCCTTCTTTGAAATCGCATCCCTCTTTGGGGCACTTGAGGTACTCGCCTTCCCGCTTGGTAATCTTCTTCACCAGCAGCGGGAAACCGCACTTCGGGCATTTCCGTTCCACCGGCAGGTCCCACAGGGCGAACTTGCACTGGGGATAGCGGTTGCAGGAATAGAACATCTTGCCGTAGCGGGATTTCTTCTCGGTCAGTTCCCCTTCCTTGCATTCCGGACAGGTGACGCCGGTGCCCCTGGGCTTGACCAGCGGCTGGATGTTCTTGCAGGCCGGATAGCCGGAACAGGCCAGGTACTTGCCGTAGCGGCCGTCCTTGATCAGCATCGGCTGGCCGCACTTCTCGCATTTTTCGTCGGACAGGACCGGCTCGGCCGCCTCCGCCCCCTTGTTCTGGGCGATATTGCGGGTG
>JAATGX010000058.1 GCA_015688915.1 Desulfuromonadales bacterium | reverse complement strand
GAAAAACCTGTTTTCCGGAAAGACAAAGCATCTTGCATTTTATGGCTCAAATCCGTATACTTGCCAACTTCACAACCTTTCGGGCAAGGAGATCCATGTGATCCAGATCGATTTCGACAAGATGGGCGGCCTGATTCCGGCAGTCATTCAGGACCATGAAAACGGCGAGGTGCTGATGGTGGCCTTCATGGACAAGAAGACCCTGGATCTGACCCTCAAGGACGGCAAAACCTGGTTCTTCAGCCGCAGCCGCAACAAATACTGGATGAAGGGCGAGGAGTCGGGCAACACCCAGGAGGTGGTCGAGGTGCTGACCGACTGCGACGCCGACACCGTGGTCATCAAGGTCAGGCAGAACGGCCCGGCCGCCTGCCACACCGGCAACCGCAGTTGTTTTTACCGGCGCTGGGAAAACGGGGAATGGGTGGAACATAGCAACCCGCTGTTCGATCCCAGCGAGGTGTATAAGAAATGAGCAGCCTCCTCACACTCGGAATCCCCAAGGGCCGCCTTGCAGCCGCCACCGTCGGGCTGTTCAAGAAGGCCGGCTGGCAGATCAGCATCTCGTCGCGCAGCTACTTTCCCGGCGTGGATGACAGCGAGATGAGCTGCAAGCTGATCCGCCCCCAGGAGATGGGGAAATACGTGGAACGCGCCACCATCGACGCCGGGATCGCCGGCCGCGACTGGGTGCGCGAGAACGATTCGGACGTGGTCGAGGTGTGCGAGATGGTCTATTCCAAGGTCTCGCGCCGCCCCGCCCGCTGGGTGCTGGTGGTAAACGGCGATTCCAGGGTCCAGGGGCCGGAAGACCTGCACGGCGCCACCATCTCCACCGAACTGGTCGGCTTTACCAAGCGCTACTTTGCCGAGCGTAACATCCCGGTCAACGTGGAGTTTTCCTGGGGCGCCACCGAGGCCAAGGTGGTTGACGGCCTGTGCGACGCCATTGTCGAGGTGACCGAGACCGGCTCCACCATCAAGGCCAACGGCCTGCGCATCGTCTGCGAACTGATGGAGTCGGTGCCGGTGCTGATCGCCAACAAGGCATCCTGGGCCGATCCGTGGAAGCGGGAGAAGATCGAGCAGATCGCCACCCTGCTGAAGGCGTCCCTGGCGGCCGAGGGGATGGTCGGCCTGAAGATGAACGCCCCGGCGGACAAGGTGGAGGCCATCACCGCGCTGCTCCCCAGCCTGAAAAATCCGACCGTCTCCCACCTGTACAAGTCCGACTGGCTCTCGGTGGAGAGCGTCATGAGCGAGAAGGATGTGCGGCGCCTGGTGCCGGAGTTGCTGAAGCTGGGAGCGGAGGGGATTATCGAGTATCCCCTCAATAAAATAATCTGAACATCGTGATCTCACAGAGGCACAGAGACACGGAGAAAACTCAAAACGATTAGCGGCTTGACATACCTGAAAACGACAGATGGAATACTACTGTTTCAACCGCTTTTTATTGTGATTTTCTCTGTGTCTCTGTGTCTCTGTGGGCTCTGTGAGAGGCGATTTTCTTGTCTGAAAGAGGTGAGACGTCATGTCATGCACACGAACCGGAGACAACTGTAAATGCACCTACACCGCCTGTTCCAAGCGGGGCAACTGCTGCCAGTGCGTGGCCTTCCACCGCGAGCGGGGGGAAGCCATCGGCTGCATGTTCACCCCGGCCGGCGAAAAGACCTATGATCGTTCACTCAAAAACCTCATGCGGGACCGCAACATTTCCCCGTAGGGGTGAGGCGCTGCCTCGTCCCTGCCTATTCAACCGCACACGGCGGCCTCACCGGGCCGCCCCGGCATACAGACAACCATGCTCACCTTTGCCATCACACCCCACGACCACTGCCGCCGGCTGGAAAGCTTCCTACGCACCCTGCTGCCGCAGGCGCCGCCGGGATATCCCCGCAAGCTGATCAAAAGCGGCGCGGCCAAAGTGAATAACACCACGGCCACACCCGACACTATCCTCTGCGTCAGCGACAGCATCACCCTCAAGGAAAGCGCCACCCTGACCTCGCTGCTGGCAGAAACCAGGCCGGTCCTTGATATCCTCTACGAGGACGACCAGATCATCGTCGTCAACAAACCGTCCGGCCTGCCCATGCACCGCACCGCCGAACAGGAACACAATCTGGTCGATCAGGGCATGGCCTACATGACCCGGCGCTCCACCCCCTGCAAACTCTACCCGGTCAACCGGCTGGACAGGGGCACCTCGGGGGCGGTTATCCTGGCCAAAAGCTCCTCCTCTGCCGGCATGTACGGCCGCCAGGTCAAGGAAACCGGCCTGGACAAACTCTATCTGGCCCTGGTGGAGGGAATCCCGGACACGAGCGGCACGATCAACGCGCCGCTGGACGGCAAGGAGTCCGAGACCTGTTACGACGTTTTGCTGGCAGGCGACGACTGCGCCCTGCTGGCGGTCGTGCCGATCAGTGGGCGGATGCACCAGATCAGGCGGCACCTGGCCCAGATCGGCCACCCGGTGAGGGGAGACCGGCGCTACGGCAGCGGAGATCTGGCGGCGTTCGAGGGATTTGCCCTGCACTCCTTCAGGACAATGCTGACCAGGCCCGAGGCGGGTGCGCTGACGGTCTGCGCCCCCCTGAGGGACGAATTTCTCGAACTTTGCCGGCAGTGCGGTATACTCATGGACGGAATAGGGGAATTGCTGTACGGTTTCGCGAATAAAACTGCAACGGAGGTAGTGTCATGAGCAGACAGACCATCTTCATCACCGGGGCATCGGCCGGATTCGGCGCGGCCTGTGCCCGCCTCTTCGCCGCCGACGGCAATCGCCTCGTGCTGGCGGCCCGCCGCATGGAACCGCTGCTGGCACTCAAAGCGGAATTGGGCGGGAAGGCCGAGATCCATATCACCCCCCTGGATGTGCGTGACCGGGAGGCGGTGCAAGGTGCCGTGGCAAAGCTTCCGGAGCCTTTCCGCGAGGTCGATGTGCTGCTGAACAACGCCGGCCTGGCCCTGGGACTGGAACCGGCCCACAAGGTGAATCTGGACGACTGGGACACCATGGTGGACACCAACATCAAGGGGCTCACCTACTGCACCCGTTTTATCCTGCCCGGCATGGTTGCCCGCAACCGGGGGCACATCGTCAACATAAGCTCCACGGCCGGTGCCTGGCCCTACCCCGGCGGCAACGTCTACGGCGGCACCAAGGCCTTCGTGACTCAATTCTCCCGCAACCTGCGCTGCGACCTGCTAGGCACCAAGGTGCGCGTCACCTGCATCCAGCCCGGCATGGCCGAAACCGAATTCTCCAAAGTACGTTTCAAGGGGGACGAGGAGGCGGCGGCAAAGGTCTATGCCGGCACCGAACCGCTGACGGCTGGCGACATCGCCGAAACCGTCCACTGGGTGGTGAACCGCCCGGCCCATGTCAACATCAATACCCTGGAGGTCATGTCCATCGACCAGGCATGGGGACCGTTCGCGATCCACCGGGAGAAGCAGGACTGAACCTCAAACGGCAAGTGCGCCGCTTTTTACGAATAAACGAAAAAAGGATGGGCCATGGCAAAAGAATTGTACGTAGGGTATCTTTCCGGCAGCGCAACTGAAGAGGATATACGCAAGCTGTTCTCGGTGGTGGGCACGGTCACTTCGGTCCACCTGATCATCGATCCCGAAACCAGGGAGTTCAAACGGTGCGGTTATGTGCGCATGGCGGCCGATGTTGACCCCAATGAAGCGGTCGAGACCCTGGACGGAGCGCTGTTGATCGATCAGGTCATTACGGTCAGCATTGCCCGACCACAGAAGCCGGGCATGTCGAAGTCGGGCAAGACCGGTAAGTTCGGTGGACCGAGAAAGCCGGGCTTTGGGCCGAAAGCGGGTGCGGCGCCGAGGCCGGGCGCCGGACCAAAAAGCCATGCCGAACCAAAGGGAAGACCTGGGCGGACGGCCGGGGATGGACTAAAATCGAGGGATGGGGCACAAGCGGCAACCGTGCCAAAATTTGGCGCAGAATCGACACCGAGGGCGGAACAAAAGGGTGGACGCGGCCAGAAGCCGGCTGGCCGGCCCGTGCGGGAGGAAACCGGCCGTGCTACGGCACCAAGACCCCGGCGCCCCTGATCTTCCCCGCTCTTAGCGCAGCCAATGCCTCGTTGGCCTGCTCCAGCCGGAACACTTCCACCTCGGTGCGCACCGGCACCCGGGGCGCCAGGAACAGGAACTCCTCGCCGTCCCGCCGGGTCAGGTTGGCCACGGATACGATGCTCCGCTCACCCCAGAGGAGGTCGTAGGGAAAGCCGGGGATATCGCTCATATGGATGCCGCCGCAGACCACCACACCCCCTTTGCGCACCGCCTTGAGCGCCGCCGGCACCAGTTCTCCGGCCGGGGCGAAGATGATCGCGCCGTCCAGTTCCATGGGCGGCCGGTCGAACCCGCCACCGGCCCAGCACGCCCCCATTTCCCTTGCAAAGGCCTGCCCCGCCCCGTCGCCCGCCCGGGTGAAGGCATACACCTGACGCCCCTGCCAGACCGCCACCTGGGTCGCGATATGGGCCGCCGCGCCGAAGCCGTAGATCCCGATCCGCTGCCCCTCGCCTGCCATGCGCAACGAGCGGTAGCCGATCAGCCCGGCGCAAAGCAAGGGTGCGGCCTGGGCGGCGGGGTATCCTCCCGGCAGGGGAAAGCAGAAACGGGCATCCGCGGTGCACTGTTCGGCAAAACCGCCGTCCTTTTGATAACCGGTAAACACGGCCCTGTCGCACAGGTTCTCCCGCCCTTCCCGGCAGTATACGCATTCCCCGCAGGTTCCTCCCAGCCACGGCACCCCCACCGCATCACCGAGGCTGAAACCCGCCACGCCGGGACCGACCTGTTCCACCAGCCCCACGATCTGGTGCCCCGGCACCAGCGGCAGTTTCGGTTCGGTCAGTTCGCCATCCACCACATGCAGGTCGGTGCGGCAGATGCCGCAGGCCAGCACCTTCAGCAAAAGTTCGCCGGAACCCGGCACGGGAACGGGTAATTCGGTCAGCCGCAGCGGTTCTCCTGCCCGTTCCAGCACCATGGCCCGCATTTTGTTTTTCATGGGAAACCTTTCTTTGACGGGAGTTCAGATAACGTAATGATACCGATATGGCAACAAGTTTCAATTGAGAAGTACCATTTTTCCACTTGCACGCCTTATTCCTCATGATATATACTTATGATATATATCAACAAGGAGGCTTACCATGGCCCAGACAGCAAAATTATTTATGAACGGCCGCAGCCAGGCGATACGCCTGCCGGCGGAATTTCGTTTCACCGGTCGGGAAGTATTTATCGAAAGGGAGGGGGATACGGTCATCATTCGCCCCAAACCAGCGGGGTGGGATGATTTCTTTGCTCGCCAGTCGAAAGTCCCTGCTGACTTCCTGGAAGACCGCAAGGATCAACCACCGGAAGAAAGGGACCTGTTCTGATGCGCTACATGCTCGACACCAACATCTGTAGCTATATCCTCAAAAACCATCCCGCATCGGTCAAGGTCAGATTTGATGACGTGGGGAGCGATGCGCTTTCGATCTCCACGGTTGTCCTGGCGGAATTGTATTTCGGGGCCGCACGCCATCCAAAGGGAATCGCCATCCGACGGGATATCGACGATTTTGCCTCGCGTCTGTCGGTACTTCAATGGGATGAGGCGGCGGCGGATCATTATGGGGCGATTCGGGCAGCATTGGAAAAAGAAGGCACGCCTATCGGGGCCATGGATATGATGATAGCGGCACACGCCAGGAGCCAGACCGCAACCTTGGTCAGCAACAATACGCGGCATTTTGAAATGGTGCCGGGGCTGCTTATCGCCAACTGGGTTTAGCGAGTGCGGCTCTCTGAAATTTCCAAAAATTCTGTCTTTTGCCAGGTGAAACAGGTCTGCAAAGTGAAAATCATCCATCGTGATAACCATCACTCCCCGAACTCCACCAGATTCCTGCGATACCTCACCGGCACATGCTGGCGCTGCAGCTTGGGATTACGGCGTTCCGGGATGGCCAGGCGCTCGAAGTAGCCGCGCCAGAGACGGGCGCAGGCCTCTTCGCCGGGCGTGTATGCGGGGGCGGCAATCCGGTCGATGTCCCGGATCAGGCGCCACACCTCCAGGTCATAGACCGCCGCCTGGGAACGCCGCAGATCATGGATCATCCAGGGGCGGTCGCCGACCCGCCCGCTGAAGTGGGGCGCGATGAAGGACAGGATATCGGCGTCCGGCTCGATAACGGCGTAGAGAAAGGTCTGGTCCGACCACGCCACTTCACGGAACCTGACAAGCCCCTTGAACTTGTGGGCCTCATGCGCCACCCGCCGGGCGAGCCGGTTGACCGACCAGACCGGCTCCTCGGCCAGCATGCGGTGCAGCCGGATACCCTTATCCAGACCCAGCCGGATGTAGCGCCACACCAGCGCTTCGACCCCGGCCACCTGGCTGTGAAAGGCGTAGCGCGCCGCGCCGAAAGACGCCTTTGAGACGGCGGCGACAAACCGCTCCCGGAAGCGGAGCGCCGTTTCCCGTTCCGTTGCCACCTCGTGGATCACATCCGTGAACAAGTCAACCCCGGCCACGTCTCCCGGACGCAGGAACTCCGCCGATTCGTCCGCGGTATCCAAACCACGCGCCACGACGCACAGAAATCCCTCGAACGTGCCGTCATACCGATAACGCGCCATCACAACTCCCCGGAAATCGCCGACGCATCCGGCACCGTTGCAAAGAGTTCCAACTGGTCGAGCCGGGCCGGACGTTTTGCCGGCGCCAGGAGCCGTGCCACCAAGCCATCCCCGTCCAGCCGGATGCCGCCCAGGTAACGCCCCCCGGCGGTCAGGAAGTATTTGGCGCGCTTCAACACCACCCCCAGCTTCTTCAACTCCACCTCTCCCAGCCTGCCGTGACGACGGGCGGAAACGATCCTCTGGGCCGAACGCACGCCGATCCCCGGCACCCGCAGCAGCACCTCGTAATCGGCCCGATTGACCTCCACCGGGAACAACTCCAGGTGGCGCACTGCCCAGTCGCTCTTGGGATCGAAACGCATGTCCAGGTTGGGTCGGGCCTCGTCCAGCAGTTCGTGGGCGCTGAAACCATAGAAGCGCAGCAGCCAGTCGGCCTGGTACAGCCGGTGCTCCCGCAGGAGCGGCGGGCCGGGCAGCGCCGGCAGGCGCGGGTCGTGCGCCACCGGGATGAACGCCGAGTAGTAGACCCGCTTCATGTCAAGACGCCGGTAGAGCCCTTCGGAAAGGGTAATGATCTCCCGGTCGCTCTCCGGCGTGGCGCCCACGATCAACTGGGTGCTCTGGCCGGCCGGGGCGAACTGCGGCGCCGTGCGGAAGCGTTTCCGTTCCGCCCGGGCCGACACGATCAGGCCGCTCACCTGGCGCATGGGGTTGATCACCGACTCGCGGCTCTTGTCCGGCGCCATGAGCGCCAGGCTCCGGCGGGTGGGGAGTTCGATGTTGACGCTGACCCGGTCGGCATGGCGCCCGGCCTCGGCGACCAGCAGGGGGTCGGCCCCGGGCACCAGCTTGAGGTGGATGTAGCCGTTGTAGCGTTCTTCCTCCCTGAGTTTGCGCGCAACGCTGATCAATTGTTCCATGGTCCAGTCGGGCGAGCGGACCACGCCGGTGCTGAGGAACAGCCCCTCGATATAGTTGCGGCGGTAGAAGTCCATGGTCAGGTTCACCACCTCCGCCGGGGTGAGGGAGGCGCGGGGGATGTCGTTGGAGCGGCGGTTGATGCAGTAGGCGCAGTCATAGATGCAGGCATTGGTGAGCAGGATCTTGAGCAGCGAGACGCAGCGGCCGTCGGCGGTCCAGGTGTGGCAGACGCCGCTGGAGACGGTGCCGCCCACGCCGCCGGGGGTCCCCTGGCGGCTGGTGCCGCTGCACGAGCAGGAGGCGTCGTACTTGGCGCTGTCTGCCAGGATTTCCAGACGTTGTTGGAATGAGAGGATGGACATGGCGGAGAGGATAACACAACCATGGGACAGAATACGTCCTAGCTATCGATATTTTCCTGAAAGATGACCGAGAGGCTGTTCAACTCCAGGGCCGCCAGGCTGCCCTGGCCCGGTCGGCCGGCAAAGACGCAGCTGTTGTCCACCAGGATCCGGTCGGTCTCAAGGGATGCCTCAACCTGCCGACGCGTGACCGAGGTATGGCCGCTGACCAGGCGCCGGCCGCCGGTGCGCGCCCGGTCCACCGCGCATTCCCGTTGCCAGAGCATGGCCTCGCGGTCGCTGAAGGGGTCGCGGCGGTCGAAGTTGAGGGAGGCGTGGACGATAACGAAATCGTTCAGGAGGATGTAATGGGGCAGTGAACGGAGAAACGAGCGGTAGCGGGGCGGGATGTCGCCCAGGGCTTCCGCGGCGAAACTGCGGAGGGTCGCCAGGCCTCCGTTGGCCTGCCACATCTCCAGTGACTCCAGGCTGTCGCCGGCATGCAGGCACATCTGCTCGTGGTTACCGCGCACCGACAGGACGCTGAACCCGCTGTCGCGCAGTTCAAAGATGAAGTCCAGCACCCCCTTGCTGTCCGGCCCCCGGTCGATCAGGTCCCCCAGCAGGTACAACTCGTCGTTCCGGGTAAGGCCGATCCCCTGCTCCACCAGGCGCCGCAGGGTGCGGGAACAGCCGTGGACATCGCCGATCACGAAACGCCGGGGCACCATGGCTCAGGCTTCCGCCGCCCGGCTTATGACGATTATCTGCACATCCATGACATTGGTCCCGGTCGGTCCTGTCTTCAATAATGCGCTGCACCGCTCCAGCAGGGGATAGGCGTCGTTGGCCGCCAGGCAGGCCGCCGGATCGAACCCGGCTTGCCGCGCCAGGAGAGCGGTTTCGCCGTCCACAACGGCGCCTGCCGCGTCGGTGGGGCCGTCGATGCCGTCCGTGCCG
>JAATGX010000161.1 GCA_015688915.1 Desulfuromonadales bacterium | reverse complement strand
GCGGGTGCAGCTCCGAAAACGGGGGGCATGCCGGTGCCCATGCCATTCACAACGGCCTGACCACACTGCCGAAGACCAGGGCCCGGCTTCATGGGGAAAAGGTGGCATTCGGCGTTCTGGCCCAACTGGTTCTGGAGGGGCGTGCTTCCCGCATCATCAGGGATGTGCAGGATTTCTGCTTCAGTGTCGGCTTGCCGCTCTGTCTGGAAGCCCTGGGCATCGAGCACCCCTCTCCCGGACAGATCAGGCAGGTGGCCGAGGCAACGGTGGCCCCGGGAGAAACGATCCACGCCACCTGGTTTCCCGTGACCGCCACCATGGTCGAGGAAGCCATCCGGACGGCCGACTCCCTCGGGGTGAGCTATATCAGGGAGAAACGGTAGGTTTGATCAAAAGAACGTGTCGATATCCCGCATACCATGAAGCACCCTGACAATCTCAATACCGCCGTGTACCGGCAGATAAAATATCACGTACATGCCGACCGGGAAACTTCGCAATCCAGGATGGAGTTCATCCCGGTTTCTACCCATGTCCTTGAATTTCGCAAGCTTCCAACAGATTTCTTCAATTTCGTCAAGGAGCCTGTCGGCGCTGTCGGGGTTGTCTTGTGCTATATACCACCAGATTTCATCAAGGTCGTTTTCAACCTCGGGGCGTTTGAGAACTTTCGCCATCAGCCGGCTACCTTTTTCCGTTGCGCATCAAGGCGGTCACGACCCCGCACCTTAACAGCCCCAATATCCAAGGGCGTCGGCTCGCCGCTATTCAGGCCTTTCTTGATTTCGGCTCTGAGTTCTTCGACACGGGAGGACTGTCGCCTGTCTCTCTCTTCAAGAAGGCGCAAGGCGTCGCGCATGACTTCGCTTGCGGAACCATAAAGCCCGCTCTCGACCTTGCTTTTTACCAGAGCTTCCAGTTGTGGGGTAAGTGAAATGTTCATAACCGTACCTCCTCCTTTGACGTCAAAAATAACATAAAATAACAAGCTTTGTTATGGGAAAAAACGAGGAAGGCCCAACAATCGACATAACCGATGAACCGGGTCATCCTCGGCCTCGCTGAACTATTCTTTCCACAATCCTGGTGTGCATCGGAAAACCGCACCGTTCCGGAATCAATAATACTCAAAAAACAAAACAGAGGTTTGGCGAAATTGTGGATAATTTACCCGTTGGGTAAAAAGGCGGCAGTATCCATGTTTCTCGAAACCGTCCGATCCGGTATGCCTGTCCCTTTTCTCCACACTGTTCGATAAAGGCCGGAATGCATGCCTCCGTTGAAATCCTGTAACAGTTGTATAAATCGTTGTTTTATTAAATGGCATTGCCGTTGCAATACCACAGAATACCAACGGCGCTCGAACATCCGGCGCCAAACAAAGACAGGTTTGAAAGGAGCAGCACCATGGAAACAGAACAGACAACAGAGGCACCATGCAGTGAAGAACCCCGGATCCTGGAAGAGATCCAGATCGAAGAGCTGGC
The DNA here is from genome assembly GCA_015688915.1 of Desulfuromonadales bacterium. Taxonomy (GTDB): domain Bacteria; phylum Desulfobacterota; class Desulfuromonadia; order Geobacterales; family Pseudopelobacteraceae; genus JACPFJ01. The sequence goes on along the minus strand of JAATGX010000161.1, from coordinate 2,693 downwards.
CATCGACGGCATCTGCGGAGTGTACTGAGATGGCAACGGCAGGCATACAACTGCATTCCGCCTGCCGTGTGCGGCGGGAGGGCTTCGGTCTCCTGTTCTATGATTCCAGGGGACCGCGCCTTCTCTTTGCCGCAACCGGCGACCTCCTTCCGGAGGACTATTTCGAGACCGCCCGCACCAGGGACGAACTGCCGGAAGGACTGTCGGACGGGCAGAAAATGTCATTGATGCGGTTCGTCAACCAACTTCTCGAGAAGGGATTTCTCCGTGAGCAATAGATACGTGGAACTGGGCATGCGTTCCCCGGTCAACCTGACCTGGGAGGTGTCGTTGGCCTGCAACCTCCGGTGCAGCCACTGTCTCTCGTCATCCGGGGCCCCGGCGGCCCATGAACTCACCACGGCCGAGGCCCTGAATCTGGTGGAGCAACTGCACGAGGCGCGCGTCTTCCAGGTCAACTTCGGCGGCGGCGAGCCGTTCATGCGGCCGGACTTCGAAGAGATCCTGGCCGCCTGCCATAACCGGGGGATCATGACCTGCATCTCCACCAACGGCACCCTGCTGGACGCCGGGCGGGTCGAACGGCTGGGGGGGAACCGGCTGGTGGCCATCCAGGTCAGCATGGACGGCGCCCGCCGTGAGACCTGCGACGCCATCCGCGGCGCCGGGGTGTTTGCTGCGGCCACCGAGGCGGTCAAGCTGCTGGCGGCCACCCGCATCCCCACCAGCATCAATACGGTGCTCACGGCCCGGAACGCGGGAGAGATCCCGGCCATGCACGCAATGGCCCGGTCCCTGGGCGTGTCGCTCAGGGTCAGCCGCTTCCGCCCCTCGGGCCGGGGGGCGGACAACTGGGAAATGCTACGCCCCTCGCCGGCCCAGCTCCTGGACTTTTCCGACTGGCTGGCCACCAGCGGCGACGTGCGCACCGGCGACAGTTTCTTCTCCCTCACCAGCCAGGAGCGCCAGGGGCTGGGGCTCAACCTGTGCGGCGCGGCCAAGCTCACCTGCTGCGTCGGCCCCACGGGCACCATGTACCCCTGCGCCTTTCTCCAGACCGACCGCTTCAGGGCCGGTTCGCTCCGGGAACAGTCGTTCCGGGAGATCTGGGACGGCTCGCCGATCTACGAGTCGTTCCGCAGCCTGCGCATCCACTCCTGCGAGGAGTGCCGGCGCTTCGACCAGTGCCACGGCGGCTGTCCGGCCGTTGCCTGGCACCTGAAAAACGACATCAACAGCGGGGACCCGGAGTGCCTGGAGCGCTGCGTGACCTCGATTGCCGATGAATACCGGGCGGAAGCCGCGTAAGACCAGGTTGCAATCATAAAAGCGACCACCCCCAACCCCTCCTTATCAAGGAGGGGAGCTTATAATCCCCCTCCTGTTTCAGGAGGGGCTAGGGGTGGTAAGGTGTCCGCTTGAACGCACATTGGAATAACGACCAGAAAAAACACCGAGGAGTCGCACCATGATGTTCCCATACCTGTTTTCCCCTCTCAGGATCGGCCAGGTGGAGGTGAAGAACCGCATCTCCTTCCAGCCCCATCTGACCAATTTCGCCGTGAACTGCCTCCCCAGCGAACGCCAGATGTACTACTGGGGGGAGCGGGCCAAGGGGGGGGCCGGCCTGATCATCACCGAGGAGATGAGCGTGCATCCCACGGACATGGCCTACGAGAAACTGATCGACGTCTATCATCCCGAGGTGATCCCCGGTTTCAAGAAGATCACCGACTATGTGCATCAATACGACGCGAAGATCTTCGCCCAGTTGAACCACAACGGCCAGCAGTGCGACGGCGCCATCTCCCGCCTGCCGGTCTGGGCCCCGTCCCCCATGCCGGACGTGCTCTTCCGCGAAACCCCCAAGGAGATGGAGCCGGAGGATATCCGGGAGGTGGCCCGCTACTTCGCCAAAAGCGCCATCCATGCCCGGGAGGGGGGCTTCGACGGGATCGAGCTCCAGTTCGGCCACTCCAGCCTGTCGCGCCAGTTCCTGTCGCCCCTGACCAATTTCCGCACCGACGAGTACGGCGGCTCCCTGGAAAACCGCATGCGCGCACCGCTCGAGTTCATCACCGCGGTGCGCCGGGCGGTTGGCGCCGACTTTACCCTGGGGATCCGCATGTGCGCCGACGAGATGATCCCGGGCGGCCTGGACCTGGCCCAGGTGCAGGAGATCTGCGCCGGTTTCGAGGCCAGCGGGCTGATCGACTTCATGGATCTGTCCATTGCCACTTTCTACAACCTCTACCTGGTGGAAGGTTCCATGCACACCCCGCTGGGCTACACCATCCCCCTGGCCGCCGGCATCCGGGAGCGGATCAGGCTGCCGGTGTTCTGCACCGGCCGGATCAATGACCCGGTCATGGCCGAAAAGGTGCTGGCCGCCGGCCAGGCCGACATGATCGGCATGTGCCGCGCCCTGATCTGCGACCCCTTTCTCCCCAGAAAGGCCTTTGAGGGACGGATGGAGGATATCCGCTACTGCGTGGCCGACAACCAGGGGTGCATCGGCCGCATGGGGGTCAACAAGCTCCTGGGCTGCATCCAGAACCCGGCCGTGGGCCTGGAGAAGCAGTGGGGTGAAGGCACCCTGGAGAAGGCGCCGGTGAAGAAGCGGGTGGTGGTGGTGGGGGGCGGGCCGGGCGGCATGTGGGCCGCCAAGATGGCGGGCCGACGCGGTCAGGACG
>JAATGX010000018.1 GCA_015688915.1 Desulfuromonadales bacterium | reverse complement strand
GGGGACCTGAATGTCCAGCAGTTTTTCAACCGCCAGGATATAACCAAGATTGTTGCTCATGGGCGCCAGATAATCGAGGCGGTCGGTCAGCGGTAACACCTGGTGATAGGTGCGGTGCTCGGAGAGCTTTTCCACCCCGCGGTGCAGATAGCCGATGTCCGGGGTAATCTTGGTGATCACCTCGCCGTCCAGTTCGAGAACGAGCCTGAGAACCCCGTGGGTACTGGGGTGCTGCGGCCCCATGTTCAATGTCATTTTTTCCGTAGTAGCCATGTATCGCCTCTTCTGTAATCGAGATACGAAGTCAATAGAGCGTCAAACTCAGGACAACCGCCCCTTGTAGGGCTCGCGGTCCGGTCCCTGAAGGGGGTAATCCTTGCGCAAGGGGTAGCCTTCCCATTCGGGTGTCATCAGGATACGCCGCAGGTCGGGATGATGGTCAAAGGTAATACCGAACAGGTCGTAAACCTCGCGCTCAAGCCAGTTGGCGGTAGCCCACACCTGGGTGGCGCTCTCGATCCGGCAGTCCCCTTCGGAAACGGCCGCCTTGACGCGCAGCCGATCCTTGTTCGGGATGGAATAGAGCTGATAAACCATCATGAAACGCTCCGCCTTCTTGCCCAGATAGTCAACCGCGGTCACATCCGTGAGCAGGTTGTACTGAAGGGATTGTTTCAGGAAGGAAAGAACGGCGAGGATATCCTCTTTTTTGACCGTTACCGTCACTTCACCCCGAAACTCGGCAACTTCGATGATCGAGGAAGCGAATTTTTCATTCAGCTTGAGTACTGCGCGATTGTTCTCTGCCATGGCATCCAACCCTTTGTCTGGGATTTGATAGTTAGTCGTTACTCAAATAAACGGGGTATCACGCAGCGGCCGATTCGATCCTGTTGCCAAGGCCGATGGCGGAGCCGAAGGAGTTCCTGTCGTTCATGATCTTGTCCTGCAGTTTCATGATGCCGTACAGGAGTGCCTCGGGGCGCGGCGGACATCCGGGGATATAGACATCAACCGGAAGCGCCTCGTCTATCCCCTGCACAACGCTGTAGGTATCAAAAATCCCGCCCGAACAGGCGCATGCACCCATGGCGATGACCCATTTCGGCTCCGGCATCTGCTCATACACGGTCTTGATGACCGGCAGCATCTTCTTGGTGACCGTACCGGCAATGATGATACAGTCGGACTGCCGGGGAGAGGCGCGAAAGATGATACCGAAACGGTCAAGGTCGTTATGGGCGGCACCGGTGGCCATCATCTCTATGGCGCAGCATGCCAGACCGAAGGTCATGGGCCAGATGGACGACTTTCTGGACCAGTTGACAAGCGCATCCAGTGAGGTGGTTATGATATTGTCGCCGAGCGGATTATCTACTCCCATTCCAGTGCTCCTTTTTTCCAGACATAAATATAACCGACAAAGAGGATCACGATAAATACCCCCATCTCAGCCAGGCCGAACACGCCGAGCCTTTTGTAGAGAATTGCCCAGGGATAGAGAAACACCGCCTCTATATCGAACAGGATGAACAGCATGGCAATCAGGTAGAACTTGATGGAAAAACGCTCGCGCGCCGTTCCGACCGGCTCGCAGCCGCTCTCGTACGGCGCCAACTTGACGGCAGAACTCTTCTTCTGGCCGATGAGCGACGACGCCACCAGCGACACGAGGCCAAAACCGACAGCCACGATCACCAGCAGTAATATGGGTAGATATGCTCCGAGCATGTAAATAGCCCTCCTCGCATTTGACGGTATACTGTATACAAAACGGTGTGAAAATAGGTTATTTGAATTTCTTTGTCAAGCAGTTTTTCCGTTTTTTTTGATATGGCCAAAAATGGCTCCATCAGGCACAACCTATTAAATTTAAAATAATTTCAACTTCAGCACCTTGACATGATTACATGCGACATGATAACTAAAGCACGTTAGCCAGAAGCACCAAACCCCATAGCGAAACCGAGGGATCTTGCCAATGAATCACAGCCATTCCAGCACGCTCTTTCAACAAGCCAAGGCCATTATTCCCGGCGGCGTCAACAGCCCGGTCAGGGCGTTCAAATCAGTGGGGGCGGACCCGCTCTTCATCAAGAGGGCCGCCGGATGCCGGATAATCGATGAAGACGGCAACAGCTTCATCGATTATGTCGGTTCCTGGGGACCCATGATCGTCGGCCACTGCCACCCCCAGGTCGTCGAAGCGGCAAAAATGGCCATGGAAAATGGCGCCAGCTTCGGCGCCCCGACGGAACTGGAGATTGTTCTGGCCAACATGGTCATTGAGGCGGTCCCTTCCATCGAGATGGTCCGCATGGTCAGCTCCGGCACGGAGGCGACCATGAGCGCCATCCGCCTGGCCCGCGGCTACACAGGCCGCGACAAGATCCTCAAATTCTCCGGCTGCTACCACGGCCATGCCGACGCCCTGCTGGTCAAGGCGGGCTCCGGAGCAGCCACCTTCGGCGTACCCGACTCCCCCGGCGTTCCGGCTGATTTTGCCAAACATACCCTGACGGCTGAATACAACTCGCTTGATTCGGTCAGGACTCTGATCGCCGAAAACAGGGACGCTATCGCCTGTATTATCGTGGAGCCGGTCGCCGGCAACATGGGAACGGTTCCGCCCAGGGAAGGTTTCCTGGAAGGACTGCGCGAACTCTGCACCAACGAGGGGATCGTGCTGATCTTCGACGAGGTCATGTCAGGATTCCGTGTGGCCTACGGCGGCGCCCAGGAACTGTACGGCATTACCCCCGACATGACCACCCTGGGCAAGATCATCGGCGGCGGCCTGCCGGTGGGCGCCTTTGGCGGCAAGCGCGAGATTATGGAGAAGCTCTCCCCCTCCGGTGGTGTCTACCAGGCCGGCACCCTCTCGGGTAACCCCCTGGCCATGACCGCCGGGATCGCGACCCTCAGGCTCCTCCAGCAACCCGGCTTCTATGGCAACCTGGAGGAAAAGAGCCGTCAGGTGGCGGAAGGGATTGCCGGGGCGGCCAAGGCGGCCGGCTACCCGATCTACTCCACCCGTGTCGGCAGCATGTTCTGCTCTTTCTTCACCAAGGGCGAGGTGCACGATTGGCCGACCGCAGCGGCCTGCGACACCAAGGCCTTTGCCACGTACTTCCTGGCCATGCTGAATGAAGGCATCTACCTGGCGCCATCCCAGTTCGAAACCGCCTTTGTCTCGGCAGCCCATGGCGAAGCCGACATTGAAGCGACGATTGCGGCGGCGGCAAAATGCTTCAAGCTGATCGCCTGATCCACGTTTATTTCGTTTGACATCTGTATACAGGCTGTGATAAGGAATACCGGTTCTGAGCTGGCATGAGGCTGACGACCAATGGACCGTGACAAAAAAGATCTGCTGCGCAGTCTGGCCATGGTTTCCAGCATGGGCATCTCGGTTGCGCTGGCCATCGGCATCGGCGTGTGGTTCGGCCTGACACTTGACCGCTGGTTCGGCACGAAACCCTGGTTCTTTTATATTTTTTTGTTTATCGGGATCGCAGCGGGATTCAGGAATATCTACGTGATCGCCGGCAAGGAGATTCACCGGGATGATGGCAAGGATCAATGAGGAAAACCTCTTTCCTGTCATCATCAAGGGAAGTCTGGCACTAACGGCGGTTTTGACCCTTGCCGGTTTCGCACTCTTCTCGGTGAAGACCGGGTTGGGGATACTGGCGGGCGGTATCATCGCCACAGTCAACTTCACTTGGATGCGCAACGTCCTCCAGCGGATACTCGGTTTGCTTCCCGCAAAACCGAACCTGTATGCCCAGATGCGGTTTGTCGCACGCATCGCCGTGACCGGCCTGATACTCTATCTGCTCATAATTTCGGGATGGTTCTCGCTGATTGGTCTGCTGGTGGGCCTGTCGGTCATTATCGCCACTATTATCGCACTTTCACTATATCGTGCCCTGCGCACAGGAGGTTAGCTCCATGGTTCACCCCTTGCTGTTTCTCGAATTTTTTCGCAAACTGCTCGAACCGCTTCATGTCAACGAGGCCAGTGCCGATGCCATTGCCTACACGTGGTTGATCATCGTCTTGCTGCTGGTCGTCTCTGTCCTGGCCACCAAGTCGCTCAAATCCATACCCGGGGGCCTGCAGAACTTCATGGAAGTGGTGGTCGGCGGTATAGAGAACATGATCGTCGAAACCATGGGCGAACATGGCCGCCCCTTTTTCCCCCTGGTGGCAACCCTGGCCATCTTTATTCTGGTGTCCAACCTGATTGGTCTGGTTCCCGGTTTCTTCCCTCCCACCGCCAATATCAACACCACCGCGGCCTGTGCCGTCATCGTCTTTCTGTCCACCCATGTCGTGGGGATCAAACACCACGGCCTGCACTACCTGAAACACTTCATGGGTCCCATCGCCTGGCTGGCGCCGATCATGTTCTTCATCGAGGTCATCGGCCACCTGAGCCGCCCGGTATCGCTCACACTGCGTCTCTTCGGCAATATGAACGGCCACGAGCTGGTGCTGATGATCTTCTTCGGCCTGGCGCCGTTCCTGGTGCCGCTGCCGATGATGTTGATGGGCGTGCTGGTATCCTTTATCCAGGCATTCGTCTTCATGTTGCTGGCCATGATCTACATCCAGGGCTCGCTCGAAGAGGCGCATTAAAAATCAGGGACCAAGGACTGGGGATTGGTTTAAAGCTTTTCGCCAGTCCCCGGTTCCTGATCCCCATTCACTGTTTTTCAATCCTATACTGTTTAGGATACTAACCCAAAGAAGAGAGGAGAAGTAAAGATGAGCTTTTTCACGATGTGCGTTCTGGCAGCAGGTATCGGCATGGCACTGGGCACCCTGGGCACCGGCATTGGTCAGGGCCTGGCAGTTAAAAGCGCCGTTGAAGGCGTTTCCCGCAACCCCGGTGCTTCCGGCAAGATCCTGACCACCATGATGATCGGTCTGGCCATGATCGAGTCCCTGGCCATCTACGCCCTGGTTGTCTGTCTGATCATCCTGTTCGCCAACCCCTACAAAGAGATCGCAACCAAACTGGCTGAAACCGTTGCCAAGTAATTATTGATCACCCCATCAGTTCCCATTGAAAAAGGCATCCGGAAACGGATGCCTTTTTTGTTGCCCTCACCACATGCCGTGCCTCACTCATCATCCTTCAACGCAGCTTCCACCGGGTTCGACAGGCTGCTCTCGACCAGTTCGCCGGTCGGCATCCGCACAACCGTTCTGGCCGCATAACGGTAAGTCAGGCGGCGATCAAGGCCGCTGTCGGTGTAGCTGTTGCCCGGCAATGGTTCCTTGTTCAACGGCAGAAACGGCATGGCCTCGCCTTTGGGGACACGATACAGGTTGTAGCCCACAAAGGTGCCCATGGCGGGGCGACCGTCAAATTGCAGCACGATTTCCGTGGGCGCGGGGATCGCGGTGAGAACGGGCGACCGGGGCGGTGGCACCATGACCGCCGTAACCGGAGCCGATCCCTGCCCCTCCACACCCTGCTTCGTAAAAGATACAACCCGGTAGGCATAATTTCTGGTAGCCGTCACATCACTATCCAAAACCATGATCATGCTACCGTAGCGTCGAACGCTGTCGTCCTGAATATCTACGTACAACGTCCTGAAAAGACGAAAGGCGTCCGTGCAGGCATTACATTCCTCTCCCTGATTCAGTGTTTCGCGTTTGAGGACCTTGACCCCGGCCAAGTCCGTGAGAGGATGGCCGGCCAGGTCTTTCTGGGGCAGAACAAAGGAGAGTTTCATACCAACCCCGCTTTGGCGGAGCGTAACCGTGGCCGGCGGCTCCGGCACCAACAGGTCGGGATAGATCAGCGGCCCCTTCTTGCCGCAGGCAGCGAGCAGCAGCGGTATGACGAGTAACAGCCACAAACGGCGCATGGGACACCTCTCGATCACTTAGCGGCCCCCGGCACAATGGACATCAGGAGTGGGACTTCAAAGTTCTTGTCGCCGGAGGAGAAACGGACCCGGTCCTTGAGAATATCCGTTACCCTGGCACCGGACACCACACTCCCCTCATGCAGGAGAAATCCGTTTACGACAGCCCGCCGGGCGTTGCGTTCGTCTTGCCAGGCAATTCCGGAAACCTTGATATCGGCGGGGGCGGGGCTCAGGGTCTGAGCCTCGGGCCGCTCCGCGGCAACAGACCGAACATCTTGTTTTTTCTGCTTCTTGGGCCGTTCAACCTGCTTTCCGACGGAAACATCGTCATCAGCAACAGAGGCGGAGGGCACGACCGCCTGGGGTTTCGGGGGTAGAACGGATGGTGTTGGCGGCTTTGTTGCGGGTGCCGGAGCCTCCGGAGCCTCCGGAGCCTCCGGAGACGGCACGGGGGCGGACGGCGGTTGCACGGGGGCCACGGGAGGTGATGCGACCGGTGGAGCGACTCGTGCGACAGGCGGCGTTTGCATAATGGGGGGAGACTTGGGGCGCTCTTGCTTCTTGTCGGCGTGCAGCACAAACCAGGTCGCGGCAAACGTCGCCAGGGATGCGGACACGACCACAGCGGCAACCTTCCAGGCAATCCCCGACCCCGAGGAGGCTCGCCGCGGCTCATCCCTCAACAGTGCCCCGGCAATGTTCACCATGCCATCGCTACGCGACTTTTTTGACTTTTCGCTTTCCAGTTTTTTCAAGGCATCGAGGATATAGCTCATAATGTGCGTCTCTTTCCGGCAAAAAGCCACCTGCTGACGCGCCGCAACAGACCGCGGCGGCTGAAACCCTGCCGTGCCTCGGCAGCAACCTGCTTAATGACCTGGGCAGCGATGGAGGGGGTCACGACAAGGCTTTCCCGTGTCCAGGCCATCAGCAATGCCTGCTCGCAGGCAACATTGATCAGTCGGGGGGTTCCCCGGGAAAAACGGTAGATCTTTTTGACCGCCCCGCCGGAAAACAGCCCCGGAATGCGGCTGCCCGAAACCCTGATCCGGTGATTGATATAATCGCCGGTATCATGCAGGTTCATGGGCGTCAACCGGCAGCGGACCGTGATGCGTTGACTGAGCTGACGCAGGTCATGGCGGGACAGGACATCTTCCAGTTCCGGCTGGCCGGCCAGGATGATCTGGATCAGTTTATCCCGTTCCGTCTCCAGGTTGGAGATCAGCCTGATCTGTTCCAACACCTCGGGTTTCAGGTTCTGGGCCTCGTCGATTACCAGCACCACCGTTCTGCCGGCGCTGTTCTGCTCCAAAAGATACCTGTTGAGGGCCTCATGATAGGCAAGGCCGGTCTTTTTTGCCGGCTGGATTCCGAACTCCTCGCAGACATTCGCCAGAAGTTGTCCGCGGGACAGGCATGGATTGAATATCAAGGCACTGCGATACTTCTCTGGATCGAGCTGGGAGAGTAGCGTGCGCAGCACCGTGGTCTTGCCGGTCCCCACCTCGCCGGTCAGGGCAATGAACCCGGCGTGGCTGTCGATGCCGTAGAGCAGATGGGCAAACGCCTCCCGGTGGATTCCGCTCAGGTAGATGAAATTCGGGTTGGGCGTGATGGTGAACGGTTTTTCGCTGAAGCCGAAGAATTCGCAGTACATTCTCAACAGACCTCCTGCCACGGAGACACAGAGACACGGTGAAGATCTGTACGAACCAAACCGACGACCCTTCGTGAACGTTGTGGGCTCTGTGCGATACGATTTGTTACCGTTTCTGATTTTCCTCTGTGTCTCTGTGTCTCCGTGGCAGATGGCATCCGATCTTTTGCCTACTTCCCTTCCCGGCAGCGGACAATCTCGCTCCAGACCTGCTTCCGCGCCGTCCCGCCCGGCACGTTGCGGGCATTGACGCTGGCCTCGACGGTGATGGCCGCAAAGATGTCGTCACCGAAGTGCGGCGAAAAGAGCTGCCACTCGGCCAGGGACAATCCGGAGATGTCCATCTCGTTCTCGATACAGTATTTCACGGCGTTTCCCACCGCCTCATGGGCATCGCGGAACGGCAGTCCCTTGCGCACCAGATAGTCGGCCACGTCGGTTGCCGTTGAAAAGCCGTATTCGGCGGCCCGACGCATCCGCCCTTCATTGACGCGCATCCCGGCGATCATGTCGGCAAAGATCTTGAGGCTTCCCTTGACCGTGTCGATGGTGTCAAACAGCGGTTCCTTGTCCTCCTGCATGTCCTTGTTATAGGCCAGCGGCAGCGATTTCATCACGGTCAGAAGCGCCATCAGATTGCCGTACACCCGGCCGGTCTTGCCCCGCACCAACTCGGGCACATCCGGGTTCTTCTTCTGGGGCATGATGGACGAACCGG
>JAATGX010000309.1 GCA_015688915.1 Desulfuromonadales bacterium | reverse complement strand
ATGTTTCAAAACCTCCCATAGTCGAGATACGCGACCTCTCCAAATCGTACCGCCGCGGCAGCCAGGTCATCCCGGTGCTTGAGGGGATATCCTTTACCATCCCCGAGGGGGAATTCCTGCCGCTCATGGGGCCGTCCGGGTCGGGCAAGAGCACGCTTCTCAACCTGATTGGCGGCATCGACAAGGCGGACAACGGGACGATCCGGTGGGGAGGCGTGGACATAACCGCCCTGTCGGAGGCGGAACTGGCCGGCTGGCGCAGCGCCAACGTCGGTTTCATCTTCCAGTTCTACAACCTGATGCCGGTCCTGACCGCCTTCGAGAACGTGGAACTGCCGCTGCTGCTGACCGCCCTGTCCCGCAAAGAGCGGCGGGAACACGTGGAACTGGCCCTGGGTGTCGTCAACCTGACCGACCGGATGGACCATTACCCCTCTCAACTCTCCGGCGGCCAGCAACAGCGGGTCGCCATTGCCCGGGCCATTGTCAGCGACCCGGCCATCCTGGTGGCGGACGAACCGACCGGCGACCTGGACCGGGTCTCGGCCGAAGACATCCTGATGCTCATGGCCCGGCTCGTGGGCGAATTCGGCAAGACCATCATCATGGTGACCCATGACCCCCGCGCGGCAGAAAAGGCCCACTGCGTCCGACACCTGGAAAAAGGGTTGTTGACAACGTGATGCCATGATCCTCAAGCTCATCATACGCAACGCCTTCCGCCACAAGTTGCGCACAGCCCTGACCGTCATCGGCGTGGCCGTCGCCATCCTCGCCTTCGGCATGCTGCGCACCCTGGTGGGACTCTGGTACCTGGGGGTGGAACAATCGTCCGCCACACGCCTGGTCTCGCGCAACGCCATCTCCCTCATCTTCAGCCTGCCGATCTCCTACAAGGACAGGATCCGCCAGATATCCGGCGTGCAAAACATCTCCTGGGGGAACTGGTTCGGCGGCATCTACATCGACGAAAAACATTTCTTTGCCAATTTTGCCGTGGAGCCGAAAAGCTACCTGGAACTCTATCCGGAGTTCATCCTTCCTCCGGAGGATCGGAAGGTATTCATCAATGACCGGAAGGGAGCCGTTGCGGGGCGGAAACTGGCCGCCAAATACGGTTGGAAGATCGGCGACATCATCACCCTGAAGGGGACGATCTTTCCCGGCCAATGGGAGTTCGTCCTGCGGGGGATTTACCGGGGAGCGCAGAAGGGTACCGATGAAACCCAGTTCTTTTTCCACTGGGACTACCTGAACGAGAGCCTGAAGAAGGGGATTGCCCGGCGGGCCGACCAGGTCGGCTTCTACATGATCGGCGTGACCCGCCCCGACCTGGCGGCGGAGGTATCGCAGGCGGTGGACATCACCTTCAGGAATTCCCTGGCCGAAACCCTGACCGAGACGGAACGGGCTTTCCAATTGGGGTTCGTCTCCATGACCGAAGCGATCATGATTGCCATCCAGATTGTTTCCTACGTGGTCATCGTCATCATCATGGTGGTGGCGGCCAACACCATGGCCATGACCGCGCGGGAGCGGATCTCCGAATACGCCACCCTGAAGACCATCGGTTTCGGAGCACCGCATATCGCTCTGATCGTCTTCGGAGAATCGATGCTCATCGCCCTGTTGGGCGGGGCAACCGGGGTGCTGCTCACCTTTCCGGCCGCCCACTGGATCGAAACCGAACTATCCCAGTTTTTCCCCTATTTCAACGTCTCGACGCGAACGGTCTGTCTCGATATGCTGACCGCCTGCGGTGTCGGGATCGTGGCGGCGGTTTTCCCCACCTGGCGGGGCGCGACCATCAGGATTGCCGACGGGCTGCGGAGGATCGGCTGATGGCCATACCGTACTCCTACAGCCTCCGAAACCTCTGGACCCGGCGGCTCACCACGGTTCTCACCGCATCGGGCATGGCGCTGGTGGTGTTCGTCTTTGCCGCCACCCTGATGCTTGCCGAGGGATTGCGCCAGACCCTGGTGGCGACCGGCTCCTACGATAACGTCATAGTGATCCGCAAGTCGGCCAACTCCGAGGTGCAGAGCGGCGTGGAGCGGGCCCAGGCGGCCATTGTGGAGAGCCTGCCGGAGGTAGCCGTGGGGGCGGACGGCCAGCCGCTCCTGGACAAAGAGTTGGTGGTACTGATCAATCTGGTCAAAAGGGGTACAACCAAGCCGGCCAACGTGGTGATCCGGGGGGTGGGGAGCGCCGGCCTGGCGCTCCGGCCCCAGGTGCGACTGATTGCGGGGCGCATGCCCAGGTCCGGCTCGGACGAGGTCATTGCCGGAAAGAGCATTGCCGAGCGCTTCCAGGGGGGCGGGATCGGCGAACGACTGCGCTTCGGCATGCGCGACTGGACCGTGGTGGGTACGTTCAGCGCGGGGACCACCGGCTTCAACTCCGAGATCTGGGGGGACGCGGACCAACTGATGCAGGCGTTCCGCAGGCCGGTCTATTCCTCGATTATCTTCCGGCTGCGCGATTCGTCGGAGTTTGAGCGGGTAAAATCGAACATCGAGGGAAATCCGCGTCTGACCCTGGAGGCCAAGCGGGAGACGCGCTACTACGCCGACCAGTCCGAGATGATGGCGAAATTCCTGCGCATCCTCGGCCTGACCCTGACAATCATCTTCTCACTGGGGGCGGTGATCGGCGCCATGATCACCATGTATGCCGCCGTGGCCAACCGGGTCATCGAGATCGGCACCCTGCGCGCCCTCGGTTTCGGCAAGGCGAGCATCCTGGCCGCCTTTGTGCTGGAATCGCTGTTTCTCGGGCTGGTGGGGGGACTGCTGGGGATATTCTGCGCCTCCTTCATGCAGCTCATCACCATCTCCACCATGAACTGGCAGACCTTTGCCGAGCTGGCCTTCAGCTTCAGCCTGACCTTCGGCATCGCCGGGAAGTCTCTCCTGTTCTCCCTTGTCATGGGATTCGTGGGGGGACTGCTGCCGGCGGTGCGGGCGGCACGGATGAATATCGTGGAGGCGTTACGGGCGACGTGAGATCCGGCACCCCTGCCACGTCCCGCGCCGAGTCAACTCATTGACAACTGCGAACCACATCTGATTATTCTTCAGCCCCCACTGGGGCGCCACGCGGATCGCCAGCGGCGCCGATCCGTACAGGCGCTGGACCGTGATACGTGCCGGTAACCGCTCCAGAAAATCGGCTGCGACACTTACATACTCCTCAAGCGTAAGCGGCGTGAATTCGCCGGCCCGGTACATCCGCGCCAGCTCCGTATCCTCCACGGCGTGCAGTTGATGCAGTTTGATCGAGTCGATCGGGAGAGACGCCATCAGATCGGCTGTTTTCAAAAACCCTTCAGCCGTCTCGCCGGGAAAACCGTAGATCAGGTGGGCGCAGATGTCAAACCCGTGACCATCAACGCGCCTTACGGCGGAAAGAAAGTCCTCCAGAGTGTGTCCACGGTTGATTCTCGTCAAAATATCGTCATCCATGGATTGCAAACCCAACTCCAGGCAGACATAGCGGTCCCGGGCGATCTCCGTCAGCAACTCCAGGGCCTCGTCGGTCAGGGCGTCGGGGCGGGTGCCGACCGAGATGCCGAACACATCCGGATGGTCCAGGGCCCGGCGGTACAGATCGGCCAAATGCTCCATCGACCCATAGGTGTTGGTGTATTTCTGGAAATAGACGATGAATTTTTCCGAACCAAGGCGCTGCCGATGGTAGGCCATGCCGTGCGCCATCTGCTCTTCCAGGGGGATGACCGGCCGGGTATCCCTGGGTGAGAAAGAGACGTTGTTGCAATAGATGCAGCCGCCGGTCCCCTTGCTGCCGTCGCGGTTGGGACAGGTGAAGCCGGCGTCCACGTTGACCTTGCTGACGCGGCAGCCGAAGCGGCGCCGCAGGTAAAGGCCGTAGGAGTGGATATGCAACTGGGGATGAATGGTTTCAGGGATGGATGACATGCTGTTCCAGCGTTTTCACGAGGGATGTCGCTGCTGACCGGGGATCGGCTGCCGCGATGATGGCCGAGATCAGGGAAATGCCCGCCGCGCCGGCTGCTATTATTTCCGCAACTGACGTTTTTTTGACACCACCCAGAGCAAAAACCGGGATGGTCAGGCCGGCGGCGGCCTCGGCCAGTCGCCCGATGCCGAGCGGTGCGCCGTAGGCCGCCTTGGAAGGGGTATCATAGACCGGGCCAAAGGTAATGAAATCGGCGCCGGCCGCCTCGGCTCGCCTGGCCTCTTCCACGGCATGGGCCGAGTAGCCGATCAACCGGTCCGGCCCCAGGAGAGCCCGCGCCTCGGCTATTGACGGGCTATTGACGCCAAGATGGACACCATCTGCACCAACGGCCAGGGCGATCTCCGGGTGGTCGTTGATGATCAGCCGGCTGCCGTAGCTGCGGGTGATCTCCCGCATCTCCGCAGCCAGGGTGAGCAGTTCGCGGCCGGAGAGGTCTTTCTCCCTCAATTGCACGGCACGCACGCCGCCCGCCAGGGCCTGCCGAACGACTGTTGCCAAGGGGCGGCCGCCGGTCTGAGTGCGGTCGGTGATCAGGTAGAGTGTGAAATCAATAGGTTGCATTGTGGTCATCAGGAAGCGGGGCGATGCCTCGCCCGAAACGGACACATCCCGCCTACGCCAGCAACCCTTCGATTGGGCTGGACGCATTGGCATAGAGCTTCCGGGGGATACGGCCGGCCTTGTAGGAGAGCCGGCCAGCAATGATCGCCAGCTTCATGGCCTCGGCCATGGCGATCGGGTCCTGGGCACCGGCAATGGCCGTATTCATGAGCACGCCGTCGCAGCCTAACTCCATGGCAATGGCGGTGTCCGAGGCGGAACCCACGCCCGCGTCCACGATGACCGGCACCTTGACCGTCTCCAGGATGATGCGGATGTTATAGGGGTTGCGGATACCGAGGCCGCTGCCGATGGGGGCGCCCAGCGGCATGACCGCGGCGCAGCCGATGTCTTCCAGCTTGCGGCACATGATCACGTCGTCGCTGGTGTACGGGAGCACGGTGAACCCCTCCTTCACCAGTATTTTGGCTGCCTTGAGCAACTCTTCGTTGTCCGGGAAAAGGGTCTTTTCGTCGCCCAGCACCTCCAGCTTGACGAAGTCTGACAACCCGGCCTCGCGGGCCAGGCGGCAGGTGCGCACCGCATCATCGGCCGTGTAGCAGCCGGCGGTGTTGGGGAGCAGGGTGTACCGCTTCGGGTCGATGTAATCCAGCAGCGACTCCTTGCTCCGATCGGAGATGTTGACCCGCCGCACGGCCACGGTGATGATCTCGGCCCCCGAGATCTCCAGGGCCTGGGCCATCTGCTGGAAGCTGGCGTACTTGCCGGTTCCCACCATCAGGCGCGAATTGAATTCACGCCCAGCTATGATCAGTTTGTCGCTTTCGAGAGGCATGGAATCTTCTCCTTTTAACAAAGCTTGCATCCTTGCCACAGAGAAACGGAAAACAAAGGTGAATCAGTCTGGTTTTCCCTGAAAATTTCTCTCTTTTGTTTTTCTCCGGGCCTCTGTGTCTCTGTGGCAAATTTAAAGAGTTTGAAACAAGACAGAGCGTCGATCAGCCGCCACCCACAAAATGGACGACCTCGATCTTGTCTCCCTCGGACAGACGGTGGATGTCATACATCGCCTTGGGGACGATGTCCAGGTTCACCTCCACCGCCACCCGCTCCCGGCCGATCCGCAAACTGTCGAGCAGGTCGGCAATCGTGCCGTTGTCCCCGATCTCCGCCGGCTCGCCGTTCAACGTAACCCGCATGTCTGCCCCCATAAACGAAAAAAGCCGCGGAAGCGGCGAATAAATGATGTTCGGAGCGCTTCCCTACGCCGGCATTACCCGGATCAAGTACTAAGGGTCGCGCCCGTCACGGACGCTCTCAGTCGAAACTCCCCCAGCGTTTTTAATAACCTAGATTATTGATACCGGCCTGTCAACGGAATTATATACAATTGTTGCGTTGCGTGCCGATAAGGATAAAAGTGTCTTTGGAAATCGTTCAACGTAAATCACCGTACATTGCTGGCATATTTTTTCAAATTATCTGTTTGCGGACACATCCCCCTCTTCCGAAAGGTGTCAGAATCAGAGATGTGCAAAAAGATTTTCATCGGCGCCACGGGGCAGCATTGCGGAAAGACCACCATCAGCCTTTCGCTGATGCACCTGGCCCGAAAAAAATACGGCCGGGTCGGCTTCATGAAGCCGATCGGCCCCAAATGCATACTATTCAACGGGCTGACCGTGGATAAGGACGCCGCCATGTTTGCCAGCGTATTCAATGTCGAACAGGATGTGGCGTTCATGTCTCCCATGACCCTGACGGCCGGCACGACCCGTCGTTTCCTGGACGGAGAATTCGACCCGGCCGCGCCACGCAACGCGATTCGCGCCGCCTGCACTGAACTGGAGCGAAAAAACGACCTGCTCATCATCGAGGGGGCGGGCCACGGCGGTGTCGGCTCGGTGGTTGGAGCCAACAATGCCAGGGTAGCCGCGATGCTGGACGCCCCGGTACTGATGGTGTCCGGCGGCGGCATCGGCAACGTGATCGATGCCGTGGAACTCAACCTGGCGCTGTATGAGCGGGAAAAGGCCGATGTACGGGTGATCATGGCCAATAAGCTGGTACCTGAAAAGCGGGAGCGTTCGCTTGCATACCTCACAAAGGCCTTTGCCCGGACCGGCATTCTGGTAACCGGCGCCTTCGATTACTCGCCGACCCTTGCCGATCCGACCCTGCAGCATGTGGCCGACCTGATGGAACGCCCGTTGCATGGCGACCCGGCCGACCGCAGCCGCATCTGCCACACCATCCAGTTGGGAGCGGCATCATCCCAGCGGGTAATCGACAGCCTGGGTGATGCCACGCTTCTGATCGTGACCAGTTCCCGCGACGAGCTGCTGGTGACCGCCTCGTCGCTGCATCACATCCCCGAATTCAGGAACCGGTTGGCCGGCATGGTCATTGCCGGGCACGTACCGGTATCCGATATAACCCAACGAATCATCGACGACAGTACTATCCCGTATATCCGCATCGAAGAGACATCCTCCGAGGTCTTCTACCGGCTCAGGGAGCATGTCTCGAAAATCGGACCGGACGACACGGAAAAGATAGCGCTGATCAACTCCATGGCCGCGCGATGCATCGATTTCGAAGCCATCGATGCCATGCTGTGATCGATTCTTTATCGCGGTTCAGGCCCGTAAATGGCAAAATGTTCTTGACCTTACGTTGTTTTTATTATTTATAGTGAACCATTCGTCTTGACAAGGTGTCCACATGATTCTTCTTACCCGTATGGACAAACAGGAGATGTACTTCAACCCCGACCATATCGTAAGTGTCGAGGAAACCCCCGATACCGTTATCACCCTGTTCAATGGGAATCATTTTATTGTTCAGGAACGGGCCCAGGTTGTCATCGCCAGGATTGTCACCTTCCGCGCCAGGGTTATCCGGCGAGCGGGCACACCGGAGGGGAGAAAATACCTGGCCAGACCCAAACGAAAGCTTTTCGTCGACATTACACGGAATCGGGAGAATATCTGCCCCTGTAGTCATGACGAGCAACTCCGTACCCCATTTCACTCCCAGGACATCTAGGCCATGGATTTAGCAACCATTATCGGTATGTGCATTGGTTTCGGCGCCGTCTTCGGGGGCGCCGTGATTGAGGGGCTGCATATAAAGGCCCTCATTCAGCCTACCGCCGCCCTGATTGTGCTTGGCGGCACCTTCGGCGCTGCGTTTATCAGTTTTCCGCTGCCGGCGGTCATCCAGGCATTTAAGGATGTCAAGGTCGCCTTCCTGCCGCCCAAGGTCGATCCCGAGGCGGTGGTCAAGGACATCATCAATTATGCCACCAAGGCCCGCCGTAACGGCCTGATCTCCCTAGAACAGGAAGCGCAGTCGGTCAAGGACCCTTTTATCAAGAAGGGCATCTCGCTGGTGGTGGACGGTATCGATCCACAGAAGCTGCGGGAAACCCTTGAAGCAGAGATCATGTCGTACGAAGACTATACCAAGCATAGTGTGGAATTCTATGAATCAGCGGGCGGCTACGCCCCCACCATCGGCATTATCGGCGCAGTGCTCGGACTGATCCATGTCATGAGCAACCTGTCCGACACCTCAAAACTGGGGGCCGGCATCGCCGTTGCCTTTGTCGCCACCATCTACGGCCTGATGACGGCCAACATGGTCTGTCTCCCCATCGGTTCCAAGATCAAGATCCGCATGAAAGAAGAGATAGTGCGCCGGGTCATGATCGTGGAAGGACTGATTGCAATTCAAAACGGCGAGAACCCGCACTTCATCGAGCAGAAGCTGAAGGCATACGCGGGCGGACACTAGGCTGCCATGGCACTGAAAAAAGAACCTGAAAAACATCCCAACCACGAGCGCTGGCTCGTTTCCTACGCCGACTTCATTACCCTGCTGTTCGCAGTATTCACCACCCTCTACGCCATGTCCATAACCGACAAGAAAAAGGTCGAGGAGATCATGCAGTCGCTTCAGGCGTCGTTCGGCATGGTAAGTGCGGGTACGCCTGCACCGAAGATCAACGTTGTCCCGTCACGGCCGATGAACATCATCCCTTCGGTCAAGCCGGAGATGTCGATCGCCCCCAGCGGCAGAGCCCGTAGCGGACAAGCCAAGGTCCGGGCAGAGGAAAAGGATTTCCGCCAGATCAAGTCCGCAATAGAGGCCTACCTGATCAAACAGGGTGCCCAGGACAAGGTCACTCTGAGCATCACCCGTCGAGGGCTGATCGTCAGCCTCAAGGAGGCCGGTTTCTTCGATCCCGGCCAGGCCCGTATCAAAACGAGCGGCTACGACCTGATCAACACCATTGCCGAGGCCATGACCCAGTACAACAACCCCCTGCGGCTGGAAGGGCATACGGACAGCACCCCCATCAGTACGGCCCAGTTCCCCAGCAACTGGGAGCTTTCCGCCGCACGTGCCACCAACGGCCTTCAATACCTCATCAAATACTTCGACATCGACCCGAACAAGATCTCCGCCACCGGTTACGGCGAGTTCCGCCCCGTGGCCGACAATGCCACCCCCGACGGGCGCGCCAAAAATCGTCGCGTCGACCTCGTCATGCTTTCCGACGAAGGCGAACGCGGCGAGCCTTAATCTCTTTTCCCAAAAGACGTATTCTGTCATACCATTGTGTTACCTTCTCCAAAAATGAAGAGGAGGCATGCAATGGAGCCGATTGTCCTTATAGGGTTGGTTGCCGTCTGTTATGGGGGATATGTAGCTGCGCTGGATCTATGGAGCGGGGTATCCGCCCTGCTTCCTCGCCGTGCCATCAAGAAGGGCAGTGTCTGCGGACGTCGGGAGCGCGGCCGGCAGACTTCGGTCGAGAAGATGGCGGGGATGCACGTTTGAGATGGCTTTGAGCATGCTGTTCTTGATGTGGGGAATGTCTTTTTCCAATTCCTTGAGCAATTGTTTCATCCGTCGGCGCTGCTGGTCAGCACTGCCGCATACCGGGCAGCGGCAGCAGACCACCGGAAGACCGGCCTGCTGCGAGAAGGTGATGATGTCGGCCTCGGCCACATACACCAGGGGCCGGATGACCGTGGTCTCGCCGTTATCGGCCAGCATACGGGCCGACATGGACTTGAGCGAACCAACGAAAAACTGGTTCAGGAGCAGGGTTTCGATGAAGTCGTCGCTGTGGTGTCCCAAGGCCAGCTTGTTGCACCCCAACACCCTGGCAGCCTCGTAGAGAGAACCCCGTTTGAGGCGGGCACAGATGGAACAGTAGGAGGAACCGGGGCGGCGTTTATCCCGGATGATGGCGTAGTGTTCGGTCGACACCATATTGTAGGTGAAACCGTTTGCCCGCAGAAACTCCTCAATGACGGATATTTGGTAGCCCGGATAGCCGGAATCGATATTGACCGCCACGATCTCGAACGCGATCGGCGCCCGCCGGCGCAACTTCTCCAACAGAAGCAGCAACGTATAGGAATCCTTCCCACCTGACACCGCCACCGCGATCCGGTCTCCCTCCTCAATCAGCCCGAAGTCGGCCACAGCCCGCCCCACCCCGTGCCGCAGCTTTCTGAAGAGCGGATCATCCCTGAGTTCATCCCGTAGAAGCTTCATGACGTCAGGGGAACTCCCCGCGCTCCGCGCGATCCAGGAAGGCGCGCACCAGGGGAGCAAAGGTTTCGTGCTCCAACAGGAAGGCGTCGTGACCGTAGGCAGAGGGAATCAGGTGGTATTCGACCGGCTTGCCCAAGTCCTTCAGGCACGCTACCATCTCCTCGGTCTGGTAAGACGGGTAGAGCCAATCGGAGCTGAAGGCAAAGAACTGGAGCGGAGCCGTGACGCCGCTGAAGGCTTCGGCCATGGACTCGTAGCCCCAGGCCACGTCATACAGATCCAACGCCTTGGCCAGGTAGAGGAAGGCGTTTGCGTCAAAGCGGTCCACGAAGTTATAGCCGTTGTAGTTCAGGTAGCGCTCCACCTCGAACTGGCCGAAGAAGTCGAACTGGCCGTCCTTGGCCGAAAACCGCCGGCCGAACTTGGCGTTCATGGATTCGTCCGACAGAAAGGTGATGTGGCCGATACCACGGGCCAGGGCCAGACCATCCTTGGGATTATGCTTGTACTCACCCTTGCGCCAGGTGGGATCGTTGAAGATGGACCAGCGGGCCACGGCGTTCAGGGCAATGGCCTGGGGCGAGGGACGCGGCGTGGCCGCCAGCACGATGGCTGAGGCGATGCTGTCCGGATACTGGGTGGCCCATTCCAGGGACTGCATCCCTCCCATGCTCCCACCCATGACACACAGGAGCCGCCTGATCCCCAGGGCGTCCGTCAGCAGTTTCTGGGCGCGCACCATGTCACGCACGGTGATGACCGGAAAGGAGAGGTTGTAGCGTTTGCCGGTTTTGGGGTTGATGGAGGCCGGGCCGGTGGAGCCGTAACAGGAGCCGATCACGTTGGAGCAGATCACGAACCAGCGGTCGGTATCCAGAAGCCTGCCGGGACCGACGATGGCATCCCACCAACCCGGCTTGGTGTCCTCTTCACGACGCTTGCCGGCCAGGTGCGCGTCGCCGGTCCAGGCATGTTCGACCATGATGGCGTTCGAGGCGGAATCGTTGAGGGTGCCGTATGTTTCGTAAGCAAGCGTGATCGGTGCCAGGATGCGTCCGCTATCCAGCTTGCTGCCGCTCTCGAAAGTTATGGATTGTTCGGTGCCATTACCGGCGGACATGAAAAAGCCCCT
>JAATGX010000060.1 GCA_015688915.1 Desulfuromonadales bacterium | reverse complement strand
CGACCCTGTTCCCCTTGGAGCGGACGATCAGCGACGGACTGGAGCCGAGGAAGCTGTAGCGCGCCCATTTCTCCCCCCCCTCGATACTCTCCAGCAGGAAGGAGAAGCGGCCGTCGTCCAGCTTTTTGAAGGCGGTGACCGGCGTATCCATGTCCGCCATGATCTCCCGGTAGACCGGGATAAGGTTGCCCTGGCGGGACAGTTGGCGGAAGGCGTCGATGTGGGGGAAAAACATGGGTAACTCCGGCATGCGGCGGGGATGGGAATGAAAAAAGCTACCACAGGCGTCAGGGAGTGTCAAGTTCAGGGGTTTTGCGGTGAGTTATGGACGGATTCGGCTGATAATTGCCCTTTTCTTCGCGGGGATTCATGGTATAATCCGCCAAAATGAATCCGCAAGGGGTGACGCCATGAAACAGACCAACATCCTGCTGGAGAGCGACACCAACGAACTGGAGATAGTCGAGTTCAGGATTGACGAGGTTGACTCGTCCGGCAACGTGGTGCCCTGCTATTATGGCGTCAATGTGGCCAAGGTGCGGGAGATCATCCGTCTGCCGCAATTGTCCAAGGTCGTCAATGCCAAGCCGGGCGTGGAAGGGATGATCAAGCTCAGGGACAAGGTCATCACCATCATCAACCTGGCCAAGGTGCTCAACAAGGATATCGGCGAACTGGTGGCGGACCGGGTGGTGGTGCTTGAATTCAACAACCTGATGGTGGGGGTGCTGGTGCACTCCGTCTCCCGCATCTACCGCATCTCCTGGAAGAATGTGGAACCCCCCTCGCGGTCGGTGCACAGCGATCAGGTGATCGGTCTGGTCAAGATGGAGGACCGTATCATCCTGGTGCTGGATTTCGAAAAGATCGTGGGCGAACTCTGCTCGGAAAGCGCCCTCAGGCCGCTGGATGAAGAGCTGGTGCTGCACTCCGATTCCGGTGCCGACCGTTCGCACAGGACCGTGCTGGTCGCCGATGATTCGCCCTTTATCAGAAATACCCTGTGTGCGGCCTTGCGTTCGGCCGGGTATACCGTCATGGAGGCGGAGAACGGCGCCCAGGCCTGGGATATCATCCGGCAGAGGCTCGACCAGTGCCGGCAGGACGGTTCCAGCTTCGCGTCGCACATCGGCATGCTGATCACCGATGTGGAGATGCCGCAGATGGACGGGTTGCATCTTACCTCCCTGGTGCGCAAGGAGGAGACGCTCAAGGATCTGCCGTTGGCGATCTTTTCATCCCTCGCTTCCGAGGATAACAAGCGCAAATGGATCGGGCTGGGCGCCGACCGGATCCTGACCAAACCCGACCTGCCCAACCTGGTCAAGGTTGCCGACGAGCTGATGATGTAGATACCGTAGAGAAAAATGCCCTTGACACGCGCGTTCCGACTGTGATTTAGTAGGTACCCATGAATTCGATCCGCTTCTTTAACGCTTTTTACTTTTACTTCTGGTACGGTTTTTTCAGGCCGTCTGCCCGGGTAGAGGTGTAAGCTTTAGCGAAGCGATCACATCACACACCACAAAGCCGGGGCGGACGGAAGTCCTCCCCGGCTTTTTTGTTGTCGCACCGCATGCGGCGGCACGGGCCGGGGGGAAACCTTCCGGCCTTTTGTCTTATGTGGGAAAGGAGCAGGGAATGATTATCGTTATGAAAGCGGGTGCGGCAAAGAAGGACCGGGACGAGGTGTTGCGGCGCATCAGGGAGCTGGGGTATAAACCGCATGTGATCCATGGGGCTACCCGTGACGTGATCGGCGCGGTGGGGGACGAGCGGGGCAAGGCGGTGTTGCAGTCGCTGGAGTCGTTGCACGGGGTTGAGAGCGTGGTGCCGATCCTGCAGCCCTACAAACTGGCCTCCAAGGAGGTCAAGAAGGAGGCAAGTGTGGTACGGATCAGCGACGACGTGGTCATCGGCGGCGAGCAGGTGGTCATCATGGCCGGTCCCTGCTCGGTGGAGAACGAGGCCCAGATCATCGAATCGGCGGAAGCGGTCAAGAAGGCGGGCGCTCACATCCTGCGGGGCGGGGCCTTCAAGCCGCGCACCTCGCCCTATTCGTTCCAGGGACTGGAGGAGGAGGGGCTGAAGCTGTTGGCCAAGGCGCGCGACCTGACCGGACTTCCCTTTGTGACCGAGGTCATTAATCCCGAAACAGCGGAGCTGGTGGCCGGATACGCCGACATGCTCCAGATCGGCGCCCGCAATTCCCAGAACTTTGCGCTGCTGAAGAGGGTGGGGCAACTGCGGAAGCCGGTGCTGCTCAAACGGGGCATGTCCATGACGATCCAGGAGTTCCTGATGAGCGCCGAGTACATCATGAGCGAGGGCAACCAGGCCGTGATCCTCTGCGAGCGCGGCATCCGCACCTTCGAGACCGCCACCCGCAACACCCTGGAACTGTCGGCCATACCGGTGTTGAAGGGCAAGACCCATCTGCCGGTGGTGGTCGATCCCTCCCACGGTACCGGCGATCATCACTATGTGGCTCCCATGTGCTACGCCGCCGTGGCCGCCGGGGCCGACGGCTTGATCGTCGAGGTGCATCCCGACCCGGAGCACGCCTCCAGTGACGGCCCGCAATCGCTCAAACCGAAGAAATTCGCCGCCATGATGGACAAGCTGCGACTGTTCGCCGAGGCGGCGGACCGGAAGCTGTAAGTCGCGAAACAGTGATTTTACTGCGGTGGCTTCTCCCGTGTGCCATTCAGGGACTGTCGGCAGCGCGTCCCAGGAGGACGGAGACGTCATTCACCGACAGGGGGTGGCTCATCAGGAACCCTTGGAGCGTGTCGCACTTGTGGCTGTGGAGGAAGTCGAGCTGTTCCTCCAGCTCGACCCCTTCCGCAACCACGTCAAGGTTCAGCGAATGGGCCATGACGATGATCGCCTCGGCAATGGCCGCATCGTCGCTGCCGAGGGCGAGATCCCTCAGGAACGAGCGGTCTATCTTGAGGCGGTCGATGGGGAAGTGTTTGAGGTAGGAAAGCGATGAGTAGCCGGTGCCGAAGTCGTCGATTGCCAGCGTGACCCCCAGTTTTTTCAACTCCAGCAGCGTCTGGACGTTTTTGTCGGCGCGCTCCATGATGGTGCTTTCGGTCAGTTCCAGTTCAAGGTATCCCGGCGGAAGTCCGGACTCGTCCAGGATGGATTTGACAAGGCTGACGAAATTGTCCTGCTTGAACTGGCGGGCGGAGATGTTGACGGCAACCCGCAGAAAGGGGTAGCCCTCGTCGTGCCAGGACCTGGCCTGATGGCAGGCCGTCCGGAGCACCCATTCGCCGATGGGGATGATCATGCCGGTCTCTTCGGCAATGGCGATGAAATGCAGCGGGTAGATATTGCCCTTCTGGGGGTGCTGCCAGCGGATCAGCGCCTCAAGTCCCACCAGTGCGCGGTTGCCGATGTCGAATTGCGGCTGGTAGACCAGGTAGAATTCATTCCGGGCAATGGCCTGGCGCATGCTCGATTCGAGCAATTGCCGGGTCAGGGCCTGCACGTTCATCTCCTTGGAAAAGAACTGGAAGTTGTTGCGTCCCCGTTCCTTGGCCTGGTACAGGGCGATGTCGGCGTTTTTGAGCAAGTCGTCCACTGTCGAGCCGTCGTCAGGGAATACGGAGATGCCGATGCTGGCGCTGGAGTAGATCTCGTGCTCTTCGAGCCGCACCGGCTTGTTGAGCGATTCGAGGATCTTGCTGGCGACCTTGGAGACGTCGTCGGCCCCCGAGATCAGCGGCAGGATGACCACGAACTCGTCTCCCCCGATGCGGGCCACGGTGTCCGAGCTGCGCAGGCAGTGCTGGATGCGGTCCGCGGTGATCTTGAGCAGCCGGTCGCCGTACGCGTGGCCGATGGAGTCGTTGACGTTCTTGAAGCGGTCAAGGTCGAGAAACAGGAGGGCGGTATCCCGCCTGTCCCGCTCGGCCATGACGATGGCCTGCTTGAGCCGGTCGGTGAACAGCACCCTGTTGGGGAGCCCGGTCAGGATATCGTAGTAGGCCAGTTTCTTGATCTCCGCCTCGGAACGCCTTCGTTCGATGGTGTAGCGGATGGCGCGGACAAGGAGCTGGATGTCGAACGTTCCCTTGACCAGGTAGTCCTGGGCACCGTGCCGCATGGCGGACAGCGCCAATTCATCGTCATCCAGGCCGGTCAGGACGACCAGCGGGATGCCGGGGGCATGGACATGCATGCGATGGATGGTTTCCATGCCCTGGCTGTCGGGCAACGACAGGTCCAGCAGGATGACGTCGAAGTGCCGTTCCGCAACATGGTCGACCGCGCTGGCAATGCATTCCGCCTCGCTGACCAGAAAGGGCGTTTCCCTGAGTTCCCCGAAGTATTCCTTGATGAGACGGGCGTCAGCCGGGTTGTCCTCGACCAGCAATATCCTGATGATGTCGTTATTGTCATTCATGGAGATACGCTCACATTCCGGGCAGATTGACGATGGAACACCCGAATTCCCCGATGGACGAGACTACCCTGGAAAACCGCTTCAGGTCGACCGGCTTGGCTTATATAGCAGTTGGCATGGTATAGCGGATGGAACCCTTCCGGTCAAGCCATTTAGGTCATGTGCCCCGAGGGAGGAGAGGGCAGGCGCGTCACCCTGGTCAGAGAGATGTCTGCAACCCTTTCCTGATGGTGAAGGTGAAGGTCGCCCCGTGGCCCGGTTCCGAAACGACGCCGATCCTGCCGCCATGCCGTTCGACGATCTTTTGGCACACGGACAGGCCGATCCCGGTCCCGGGGTACTGGTCCTGTGAATGGAGACGCTGGAACAGCTCGAATATCCGGTCGAAGAATTTCGGGTCAATGCCGATGCCGTTGTCCCTGACGCTGAATTCCCATTCCGACTGCCTGTCCCTGACACCGATATGGACCCGGGGCGGGGCGGAACCGCGGAATTTGACGGCATTGGCGACCAGGTTCTGGAAGAGCCGCACCATCTGGATTTCGTCGCCGCACAGGGACGGCAGTGGATCATGGGTGATGGTGGCGCCACTCTCTTCCAGGGCCTGGCGCAGGTTGGCCAGGGCGTGTCCCAGGGCGCCCTCCCCGTCGAACGGTGCGAATGGCTTTCCTTTGGAATCGACCCGCGCATAGGCCAGCAGGCCGTTGATCAACCGCTGCATGCGGTGTGCGCCATCGGTGATGAAGCCGATGAGGTCGTCGGCATCCTTGTCCAGCTTG
>JAATGX010000039.1 GCA_015688915.1 Desulfuromonadales bacterium | reverse complement strand
GCCGGATGCCTTCCCCCATACGGACTACGGCCTGAAAAAGGCCCTGGCCGGGATGTCGCCGGAAGAGATGCTGACCCTGGCGCATGCCTGGAGACCCTGGCGTTCCTACGCAACCATCACCCTGTGGAATTCTCTCGAAAATGGGCTCACCACCCCACAAAGGAGTTGATCACCATGATACACACCTGCACCATCGAAACCCCGCTGGGAGCCATGACGGCAACCGCCGAACAGGGGGCGCTCACCGGATTGTGGTTCATTGGCCAGAAATACTACCCCTCCGCAACGGCCACATGGGTCCAAGAGCCCGATCATCCCGTTTTCACGGCCCTGCGGGCCCATCTTTCCCGTTATTTCGCCGGAGCGGACCCTGGTTGCGACATCCCGCTCGCCCCGCACGGGTCGCTGTTCCGGAAAAACGTGTGGGATATCCTGTTGAAAATCCCCTTCGGGCGGACGACCACCTATGGCGAAATCGCCCGGGAGATCGCCCGTAGCGAGGGGCTGGCGTCCATGTCCGGACAGGCCGTGGGCGGCGCCGTCGGGCATAATCCCATTTCCATCCTGATTCCCTGCCACAGGGTCGTGGGCGCTGACGGAAGTCTGACCGGCTATGCGGGTGGGGTGGACAAGAAACAGGCGTTGCTGCGGCTCGAGGGGGCGATCCTGCTTTGAAACGGCGAAGGCCAACTAAGGCAATTTGAATCACAGCCTGATCAGGTCCTCGTGTTCCTCGTCATGGGGGTTGATGTGGATCATCACATCCCCCACATTGGGAAAACCATCGAAGATCAGTTTTTTCACCCGGGTGGCGATATCGTGGGAATCCTTGACTGTCATGGCCGGGTCCATGTCCAGCTTGAGGTCAATGATCATGTACTGCCCCGACCGGCGGGCGCGGATATCATGGACATGCTCCACCCGCTCGACCTCCTCGGCCAGGCGCGTCACCTCGGTGATGAAGTCCGGCGGCGCGCTGCCGTCCATCAGGTCGTGGGCCGCGTCCCGGAAGGTCTGGTAACCGATATGGAGGATAAAGAGGGAGGTCAGGCCGGCGGCCAGGGGATCCATGAAGCCAAACCCGAAAGAGGCGCCGATGACGCCCGCCAGGGTCGAGATGGAGGTGATCGCGTCCTTGCGGTGATCCTTGGCGGTGGCCAGCAGGGCCGGGCTTGCCAGGCGCGTTCCGGTCCTGAAGGTAAAGCGAAAGAGCCATTCCTTGATCAGAATGGTTATAAACGCGGCTGCAACGGCAATCAGGCCGGGTGACTTGAATGCGCGGTCCATGATGGAGCGGACCGAGTCCATCAGGATCCAGATGCCGGTGGCGACAATGATCAGGGAAACCAGGATGGCGGACAGGCTCTCGGCCCGGCCATGGCCGTAGGGATGCTTTTCGTCGAACGGTTTCCGGCCCAGCTTGAGCGCAACAATGGTGGAGAAGATGGCCACGAAGTCGCAGGCGCTCTCGATGCCGTCGGCGAATACGGCATCCGAGCGGCCCCAGTAACCGGCTCCCAGCTTGAAGATCATCAGCAGGGCATTGACCCAGAAGCCGATCCAGATAATCCGTTCCGCACTGTCGAAACGCTCGTTACGCTGCATCGATTACTCCGCCGGGCGCAGGTCCTTCACCCGCAGTTGCAGGGTTGTGCTGCCGTTCCATTCGTTCATCTCCGGGAAAAAGGCCACATCCACCATGTCACATGGCTCCGAAGCCGCCATGCGGAAGGCGATGGCGGTGAAGGTGAAACCATCCCGCGACAGGCGCAGGCGCAGATGCCCGTCGCCCACCGTGCGCCGCTCCACCACGTTCATCCTGCGCAGCACGAGCACCGGCTCCGGGTTGCCGGCGCCAAACGGCTCCAATCGCTTCAATTCCAGGGCCAACTCTTGGGTAATATCCTCCGGTTGCACATCCACGTCAACCTCAAGGCGCGGTACGAGATCGCTGTCGGACAGGAGACGCGCGGCCTCGGCCTCGAAGGACGCGCGAAACAGGGCCACGTTCTCCGCCCGGAGGCCGACCCCGACGGCGTAGCGATGCCCGCCGAAACGCTCCAGATGCGGTGCGCAGGGGGCAAGGGCGTCCAGCAGGTGAAAGCCGGGGATGCTGCGGCCGGAACCCTTGGCGCTGCCGTCCTCGCCAAGGGCGATCAGGATTGTCGGCCGATGATACCGCTCCACCAGGCGGGAGGCAACGATGCCGACCACCCCCTGATGCCAGGATTCGGAGGCCAGGACGATGCTCCGGAGTCGCGGATAATCGCCGCCGGACTCGACCATGGTGACCGCCTCGTCGAAGATGCGCCGTTCCACGGCCTGCCGCTCCGCATTGGCGGCATCCAGTTCTGCGGCGATGGCGGCGGCCTCATCCGGGTTCCCGCTCAACAGCAACTCCACCCCGGGGACAGCGCTTTCCATGCGTCCGGCGGCATTGAGGCGCGGCCCCAGCCGGAAGCCGACCTGGCCGCAGCTCACGTTGCCCGTGATGCCGGCGACCCGCTTCAGCGCCTGGATACCCGGTTTCGCGGAACAGGAGAGCTGTTTGAGACCGTGAAATGCATAGATGCGGTTCTGGCCGGTCAGCGGCACCACATCGGCAATCGTGCCCAGGGCCACCAGGTCGAGCCACTGGCGCAGGTCCGGCTCGCCCTCCCCTCCGAATGCCCCTTGGCCACGCAACGCCGCCCGCAGGGCGATCAGCAGGTTGAAGGCAACACCGACGCCGGCCAGGGACTTGAACGGGTAGTTGCATCCCGGTTGCAGCGGATTCAGCACGGCACAGGCATCCGGAATCGTCGCGCTCGGCGCATGGTGATCGACGATGATCAGGTCAATGCCGTGTTCCCGGCAGAACAGCGCCTCCTGGACCGCCGTGATGCCGCAGTCCACCGATACGATCAGGCCGGCGCCAAGGGTGATGATCTGTTCGATGGCATCCACGTTGAGGCCGTAGCCGTCCTCGAAGCGGTTGGGGATGAAGTAGCGGCACTCCATGCCGGCTGCCCGGAAAAAGGAGACTAGAAGGGCCGTGCCGGTGATGCCGTCCACGTCGTAGTCGCCGTAGATGCAGACCATTTCCCGGTTGCGCCGTGCCCTTTCGATCCGGTCCACCGCCGCCGCCATGCCCTGTAAGAGATGCGGGTCATGCAGCGCGGCAAGGGAGGGGGCCAGGAACCGGCTGACCTCTTCAGGCGTGACAAGACCTCTGGCCGCAAGAATCCGCCCGATCAGGGGATGCAGCGCGGCACTCCCGGCCATGTCGGTGGCTTTGTCTCCATCCGGTATTCGCAATTCCCACTTTTTCAACATGCCGCCCGTCCTCACAAAAATCATCACACGCCCTGCACGAGCTAAAAAAAATCCCCCGACATGCGGGGGATTTTCCCTTACTTCACGGCCGGCTGCGTGCCCGGTCCCAGCCTGTCCAGCATCCCCTTGATCTGCACGGCCGTGGCGCTGCCGGGATCAAGCTTGAGATACTGGTTCCAGACGGTAACGGCCTTGTCCGGCTGTTTCAGGTCCGTGGCGTAGACAATGCCCATGTTGTACAGGCTTTGCAGATGATTGGGCTCGATCTTCTGGGCCTTTTCGAAATTGGCAATGGCCTTGTCGTACCACCCGATCTTGCGGAACATGACCCCCTGGTCGGTCAGGACGTTGGGATTGTTGGGCTGGATTTCCAGGGCCTTGCCGTAGGCGTTGATGGCCTTCTGGGCCTGCTCGGTGTCGAAATAATCGTTCCCCAGCGAGATCCAGGCATTCAGGTTCCTGGGTTCGCGGGCAACGATCTTCTCCCCTTCGGTGATGCGCCGGGAATAGTCGGTGGGTGAACCGGAGCCCGGCGGAATGCCGGGGGCTTCCAGCGGGGCATTGCCGGTCGTGCTCATGGTGCCGATGAGATAACCTCCCAGGAAACCGACCACCAGGGCTACTACTGCAATGAGTATGGATTCTTTTTTCAACGGAATGTCTCCTTGTATGTCTGAACCAGGTCAGGCCTTTGCCGCGCCCTGTTTTGCCAGGGCACGGTTTTCGAGCAGTACCACGATGGGGCTGGCGACGAAAACCGACGAATAGGTTCCCGCCACGACACCGACCAGCAGCGCAAAGGAAAAGTCGTGAATCACCTCGCCGCCGAAAAAGAACAGCGAAGCCGACGCCAGGAACACGGTCAGTGACGTGATGATGGTACGGGAGAGGGTTTCGTTGATGCTTTGGTTGAAAATCTCATACATCGAGCCTTTCAGGTTTTTATGCAGGTTTTCGCGAATGCGGTCGAAAATGACCACCGTGTCGGTCAGGGAATAGCCGGCAATGGTCAGGACGGCGGTGATGAACAGCAGGTTGATTTCCCTGTTCATCACAAAAAAGACCGCGAACATGGCCAGTATGTCGTGGAGGGTCGCCAGGGTGGCGCCGATGCCGAACTTGAAGTCGAAACGCCAGGCAATGTAGGCGATGATCGCCAGAAGTGAAATCGCCACGGCGATCAGGGTATCCTTGCGCAGCTTGTCACCGATGGAAGGGCCGATCTCGGTCGAGCTTTCCACCACAAAGGCGTTGTCGGGAAAACTCTTCTTGAAGGCGTCCTGGACCGCATCGGCCGCTTTTCCCAGCGACACGGATACGTTCTTGTCGATCTTGATCAGGAGCTTGTTCCCCTCCGTGATCTCCTGCAGGTCGGCCTTGGTTATACCGTGACCGTGCAGTGCTGCACGGGCTTCGGCGATCGGCACCGGCTTGGCGAACTTGAGTTGCATGGCGGTGCCGCCGGAAAAGTCGATCCCCATGTTGGCGACCCCGCGGCCGATCTGGATGATGCCGATGATCCCCAGGATGGAGATTACCACGGATATGGCAAAGGCGATGTTGCGCTTGCCGATGAAGTCTATGTTGGTTTTGCCCAGAAGTTCCATGGATTCTGTACTCCCCCTATATGCTCAGTTTCTTGGCTGTCCCCTTGGCTAGGAACAGGTCGAAGGTCACCTTGGTGGCTATCAGCGCGGTAAACAGGTTGATGATGACCCCCAGGCTGAGGGAAACGGCGAACCCCTTTACCGGACCGGTGCCGAACTGGAACAGCACCGCCGCGGTGATCAGGGTGGTGATGTGGGAGTCCATGATGGTCAGGAAGGCCTTGTCATAGCCGGCATCCAGGGCCGCTTTGGGCGTCTTGCCCAATTTGAGCTCCTCGCGGATACGCTCGAAGATGATGACGTTCGAGTCCACCGACATGCCGATCAACAGAACGATGGCGGCAATGCCTGGCAGGGTCAGGGTCGCCCCCAGGGCCGCCAGGGCTCCCATCAGATAGATCACGTTCAGCACCATCCCCAGGTTGGCCACCATGCCGCAGAGCTTGTAGTAGATGGCCATGAAGACCACCACAAGCACAACGCCTATCAGGCCCGCCATCAACCCTTTGTGGATGGAATCCTGCCCGAGGGAGGGGCCGACGGTCACGTTCTGGATGATCTTGACCGGAGCGGGGAGCGCGCCGGCCCGCAGCACAATGGCCAGGTCGGCGGCGGTCTTTTCGGTGAAGTTGCCCGAGATCTGGGCGCTGCCGCCGGAGATGCGTTCCCGGATGACCGGGGCGGAGTAGATATTATTGTCCAGGACAATGGCAAAACGTTTACCCACATTGGCGGCGGTCACCTGGTCGAACAGCTTGGCGCCCAGGGAGTTGAACTCGATGGCCACATAGGGCTGGTTGAACTGGGAATCGATCCGCACCTGAGCATCGGTCAGCAGGTCGCCGGTGATGAGCGACTTTCTCTGCAGTACGAGCGGCACCTCGCTGACGGCGCCGGTGACCGGGTCCACCGTCTTCTCCCTGAGCAGTTCCGCGTCCTCGGGGATGCCGGCGGATGCGGGAGGGATATCCTCGCGGACCATCTTGAACTCGAGTCGGGCCGTTTTGCCGATCAGGTCGATGGCGCGCTGGGGGTCCTTGATGCCGGGGAGCTGCACCACGATGTGGTTGACCCCCTCCCGCTGGATGACCGGTTCGGAGACGCCGAACTGGTCGATCCTGTTGCGGATGGTTTCCAGTGCCTGGGCCACCGCCTTGTCCTTGCGGTCCTGGGCGTCCTTGTCACCGATGCGCAGGTCCAGGGCCACAAAGCCGCCTTCGTCGTAGGACGGGCTCAGGTCGTAGCCGGGGTATTTGTCCTTGAGCAGCTTCTGAACCGCCTCGGCCGTTCCCTTGTCATAGACCACGACAGTGACCTTGTCGGAGCCGGCACGGTTGATCCGCTTGAAGTGGAGGTTCTTGCTGTTCAGCGTGTCTTCCAGGTCGGTGGCCACGATGTCCAGCGACCCTTCCACGGCCTTCTGAGTATCCACCTCCAGCACCAGATGCGTTCCCCCCTGCAGGTCAAGACCCAGATGGATCTTGTCCTTGGGCAGCAGTCCTGACCACCACGACGGCATCTTGCCAACCAGCGTGGGGGTCATATACAGGAACGACAGAAAAACGAAGATGAATATCAGGCTTATGCGCCAGCCAGTTCCTTTCGGCATGAAGCTCGGTCTCCCTTCGGTTTGATCCCGCTAGTCTTTTTTGATTGAGGCGATGTAGCTCTTGGTGATCTTGATGTTGACGCCGGTGGCGATCTCAAGGGTGACGATGCCGTCGTCCACGCCGGTCACCTTGCCGTGCACCCCGCCCGCGGTTATCACGCCATCGCCCTTTTTGAGGGCATCCAGCAGCAGTTTGTGTTCCTTGGCCTTTTTCTGCTGCGGACGGATCAACAGGAAATAGAAGATGGCGAACATGAATACCAGGGGAATGATCTGCTGAAAAGCCGCCATCCCGCCACCCGCGCCTGCCCCGCCACCCGGGGGTCCCGCCATTGCAAATGCTAATCCGAACATTGAATTATCCTCCTTTAACCGTTTGATGTTGTTCTTTATTACAGTAATATTCCCGACGAAATTCGGTGAACCTGTCTTCCCGGACCGCCTCCCGCATCCGTCTCATCAGGTCGAGATAATAATACAGGTTGTGATAGGTATTCAAGTGCGACGCCAGAATTTCGCCGGCCCGGTACAGGTGCCGCAGATAGGCCCGGGAATAGGTCCGGCAGACGTGGCACCCGCACAGGGGGTCCAGCGGCCCCTCGTCCTCCTCGTAGACCTTGGCCTTGATGTTGATGCGCCCCTGACTGGTAAAAAGCATGCCGTTCCTGGAGTTGCGGGTCGGCATGACGCAGTCGAACATGTCATAGCCGTGCCAGACCGCCTCGATCAGGTCCTCGGGGGCGCCGATCCCCATGATGTATCGGGGGCTGTCCTGGGGCATCAAGGGGGCGCAGCTTTCCATGACCCCGTACATCTGTTCCTTTTCCTCGCCCACCGAAAGCCCACCCAGGGCATAGCCGTCGAAACCGATGGAGCGGATGTCGTCAAGGCTGCGAGCCCGCAGATCGTGGTGCATGCCCCCTTGGACGATGCCGAAAAGCTGTTGCCCCTCCCGGCGATGGGCCTCCTTGCAGCGCGCCGCCCAGCGGGTGGTCAGCTCCAGTGAGCGCTGGACATAGGCGTAATCAGCCGTGGCCGGGGGGCACTCGTCAAAGCACATGATGATGTCCGCCCCCAAGGCCTCTTGTATCCCGATAGCCAGTTCAGGTGTCAGGACATGGGTGGAGCCATCCAGGTGGGACTGGAACCGGACCCCCTCCTCGCTGATCTTGCGCAGCTCCCCCAGGCTGAAGACCTGGAATCCGCCGCTGTCGGTCAGGATCGGCCCCTTCCAGTTCATGAAACGGTGCAGGCCGCCCAACCGCTCCACCAGCCGGTGTCCCGGCCGCAGGTAGAGGTGATAGGTATTGGCCAGGATGATCCGGGCGTTAATCGCCAGCAGATCCTCCGGGGTCATGGCCTTGACCGTGGCATTGGTCCCCACCGGCATGAAGATGGGAGTTTCGATCTCGCCATGGGGCGTTTTCAAAGAGCCGAGACGCGCCCGGCACGAGGCGTCCTGATGAAGAAGTGTGAAGTGGGAAGCTGACAAAAAACACCTGATACAATTAGAGTTTCATATTATCGAATCAGCATGGCATCGCCATAGCTGTAAAACCTGAAACCGCGTCTGACCGCCTCGCGATACGCTTCAAAGACAGGTTCACGCCCGGCAAAGGCCGATACCAGCATGAGCAGCGTCGATTCCGGCAGATGAAAATTGGTGACCAGGGCATCCACGACCCTGAACCGGTAACCGGGATAGATGAAGATGTCGGCCTCGCCATTGCCGGCCCTGACGGCACCGTCATCGCCTGCGGCATGCTCCAGGGTCCGGGCCGTTGTGGTGCCGACGGCCACCACCCTGCTCCCCCGCGCCTTTGCGGCACGAACCGCGTCAACCGTGGCCGGGGACAGGACATAATGCTCGGTGTGGATGCGGTGTTCCTGGACGCGTTCCACCCGCACCGGCAGAAAGGTTCCCAGTCCGGTGTGCAGGGTCAGGTGCGCGGTTTCGACCCCTTTCGCTTCCAGTTCCGCCAGCAGCTCCCGGGTGAAGTGCAGGCCGGCGGTCGGCGCCGCCACCGCGCCGGGGGTCCGGGCATACACCGTTTGGTAGCGTTCCTTGTCCTGTTCGTCATCACCGCGCTGCAAATACGGGGGCAAGGGTATGTGCCCTTCCCGCTCCAGCCAGGTATCAAATGGCTCCAGACCGCGGAATTCCACCTGCCAGGAATCGTCGTCCAGCCGGGCGGCCGCAATGGCCGTCATCCCCGCCGCAAGGCCGATTGCCTGACCCGGCCGAAACCTTTTCGACCCCTTGAGCAGGCAAGACCAGCATTCGGGATCTCCTGCCATACGGCGCAGCAGGAAAATCTCGACTTGGCCGCCGGATTCCTTCCGACCCATAATCCGGGCCGGAATCACCCGCGTGTCGTTCATCACCAGCAGGTCGCCGGGGGCAAGATAGGCGGCAATGTTCCTGAACCGGTCTTCGCCGACCTCCCCGGTGTGCCGGTCCAACAGCATCAGGCGGGATGCATCCCGTTCAGGCATCGGGTGACGGGCGATCAGCTCCGGCGGGAGATGGTAATCAAAAT
Source organism: Desulfuromonadales bacterium (assembly GCA_015688915.1). Lineage (GTDB taxonomy): Bacteria > Desulfobacterota > Desulfuromonadia > Geobacterales > Pseudopelobacteraceae > JACPFJ01. The sequence continues at coordinate 2,492 of JAATGX010000039.1, read as the reverse complement.
CTTTGACAAGCATGGTGGAAATACCGTTTCAACGGATGTCAGAGAGCTTTTGCAACTCGGTGCCGGGATAATAATAGGCGAGTATTTCGGCATAACCGAAACCGTCCAGGGCGCGTTGTTTGCTGCCCCACTGGCAGAGCCCCACCCCGTGCCCGTTGCCGAGCCCCGAGAAGGCCGCTTCCCCGTTGGTCACCTTGACCACGAAGTTCGTGCTCTTGATAACCCCATACCCTATCGCCTTGCGAAACTGGTCGCCTCCCACGGGGACCTCGCCGCGGGCGGATACGACCACGACATTCCTGAGGCGCCCGCGGTTGTTGCGGACCCCGGCCCGGATGTCGGTGACCCCGGCGACCTTGTAGCCTGCCGCCTTCAGCCGTTCCTCTATCTCCCTGAGCGTCAGCCGCTGCTCCCAGCCGCTGGATGCCGAGGTCAGGCAATACTGACAATCGACCCCCTTCAAATAGGGAAGGGAAGCCCCCCAGACATTTTCGGCCGCTTCGGTCTTGCCGCCGCAGTTCGAGTGATAAAAGGCCTGGATAACGGTGCCGTCATAAGTCAGGACCTCTCCCGAGGTTTCCGTGACCGCTCGCCGGGCCCGGCTGTCTTCGATCAGGCACCCTTCGTAAACCTGGTCCATGACCGTGGATTCAAGATGATAGAAGGCGTCTTTCCTGGCGTTTTTCCGGTTGATGGCATAGGTCCTGGCAATGACCGCCTGGGCCTTGACCGCCTCGATGGGCCAGGCTGAAGAAATTTCGCAGTTGATGAGGCCAACCAGATAGTCTTCCAGCGGAAGCTCGTTGACAACCAGCAACCCCTTGTCGCCGGGGGTGATTTCCGCCACGCCTTTGTAGGGTTTTCCATTGACGTAGACGGCGGATGATGTCCCGAACGTGAGCCGGCTGAAGCTTGAGTCACCGACGATAAGGCCGTTTTTGCCCATTTTGATGGTGACCGGCGTGGAAAGCGCGACCGCCACATCGTTTTCACGCGTAGCCAGGATACCATCCCCGTCCACGGTTACCTCGGCAGCGTTTTTCAGAATCGCAACGCGGATTATCTCGTTCGTTGGACCGGCGCCCGATCTGATGACCGTCGCCGGTACTGCGAAGGCAATCAGGAAAAGGAGCGTCACAAGTGCGCGCATCGGGAACCCTCGAAAATTTTATGATAGAACCACACAAGCATGCTCCCTGTCAATTTTTTTGGAATGTCACAAACCCCGGAATGCAGTCCGGACCGGTATTCCCTCCGCATGAAACTTCGGTTTTTGTCCCCCAATAAGCGCTGGCAATATGAGTACACCTATGGTATGTGATTAGCAACTTATTCGATGCTGGTCATCGTATCTCCCCATGTATCCCATTACGCCGTTTTTGGAGTGATGCATGCTTCTTTTGAAGAAATTCATATCCTTTACATCCATCACGCTGAAACGTTTCATCTTCACGGCAACCCTGATCGTGTCGGCCGTAACCTTCACAACCGTCATCGGCACCGTGTCCTGGATATTCCTGCGGCAGGCCGAAGACGTATCCGCCCGGCATTCCCTGGCAATTGCACACCAGATACAGGATTCCATATCCCGGGCAATGGAGGATGGACGCACCCTTTCCGACATGACAACCATCCCGGAGAGCTACCAGCGCTCATTCTCGGGCCGCTATGCCATCACCATTCGCCAGGGCAGGACGATAAACCCGTCGGCGCCTCCCCTGCCGGAGAACACCTCTTCGAATCTCGGCAAGGTGTTCTCCAATGGCTCGACCATTTACCTGCGCACCTTCAACACGTTCGAATATGTTTTCCCGCTCAAGGCCGAAGCAAAGTGCCTCGGCTGCCACCCAAGCGCCCGAACGGGCGAGGTTCTGGGCGTCATTGCCATCAACGAAGACATCAGCGCAGACCGCAACGCCTTTTTCCGGAAGATCTTTCTCTGTTTCCTCCTTTTGCTCCCGGTGCCGTTCCTGATGTCGTTTTCAGTTTCCCGTTTTGTGAACGCACACGTGGGGGATGCGATTTCCAGGCTCCACCGGAGGGTGCGTTCCGTCAACAGCATATCCGACCTGACGCAACTAGGGATCGAGTTGGAGAGCGAGGAACACACGTTTCGCGAACTGGAGGATATCTTCGGCGAGTTCGGCGCCTTTGTCTCCCGGATCAGGGACGTGGCGGTCGGCAAGGAGATGCTGGAATTCGAGATCAAGGTGCTGGAGCGTTTCATCATCACCTCCGAGGCCATCCGGGACTGGAAGGAGCGGGTCGGTTTCCTGCTGGGTGAAGTCAACAAGGTCATGCAGGCCTATACCATATTCTGCATCTTCCAGATCGAGGAGGAGATCTACGATATCGAGGTCTTCTGGCTGAACCCTCCCAGCGCATCGACCGAAAAGCTCATGGAAGAGATCGTCCGCCACCGGGTCGGCCAGGAAAAACTGCCGCTGATCTCGTCGGCGGCCATCAAGGTCATCAACAACATCGTCAACGCG